>DASXTZ010000477.1:0-4647 GCA_036505135.1 Ignavibacteria bacterium | reverse complement strand
CCTTAAGTATTTTTTCAAAAAGGGGAGTTAGGCTTGTGCCTTTTTCTTCTAAAGTGTTTTGCGCAATGCCATACTTTCCAATGGCATAAAGAATTGGAAATTCAATTTGATGCTCGTTTGCATCAAGGTCAAGGAACAGTTCATACACTTCGTTTAAAACTTCTTTCGGCCTTGCGTCTTTTCTATCAATTTTATTTATGATTACAATTATTTTTAATCCTGCTTCCAACGCTTTTTTTAATACAAACCTTGTCTGGGGCAGGGGGCCTTCGGATGCATCTACAAGCAGCAAAACTCCGTCTACCATTAGCAATGCGCGCTCAACTTCACCTCCAAAATCGGAGTGACCAGGCGTATCAAGAATATTAATTTTTACACCATGCCAGTAAACCGAACAGTTTTTAGCGGCAATAGTTATGCCTCGCTCGCGTTCAAGGTCCATACTATCCATCACCCGGTCTTCTATTTTCTGATTTTCTCTGAAAGCGCCGCTTTGCCTGAACATGTGATCAACCAGCGTAGTTTTGCCATGGTCAACATGCGCTATTATTGCAATATTTCTTATTTTTTTGTTGGTTTTTAAGCTTTTCATTACTGCAAATAAAGAAATGGCGGAAGTGCATTCCGCCATTAATAACAACAAATATAACCATTTATTATATTAAATTTAAGGGATGTTTTGATCCTGAACGACTGCCTGAAGCAGGCAGGAGTGAAGGGTCTTATAGAATTGAAACTTATTATTGCGATAAATTTACGGGCTTATTGAAACCCATTTGCTGCGCTCAGGGCTTGAAGTTTATTTACAGTTTGCCAGTTGCGGGTGGTTGCTCTCACCTTTAGCTTCTTTTCGATAATATTTTTGCCGGTGAGGGAATCAGGAAATCCCATTCTAAGTAAAATATAAACATTGTTTCCCTTGATATGAAACATTTCATTGTTACTGCTTAAAGATGTAAGTTCCTTTATCCTGTTTTTATCGGGCTCTTCAGAAAGAAATGAAACATACACTTTGCTATTTTCATGGCCTTTAACTTTGCTAAAGGGATATTTTTTTATTACTTGTTCCAATTCATCCATCGTTCTTACAACCACAGTCACCCCGTAGCCAAGTATTTTTTCTAACCAGGTTTCTATTTTCTGCCGCAAAGTTTCCGGTTTTGATTTTCCTGCATCAAATATTACGTTGCCGCTTTGAATATATGTTCTCGCATTTTTAAAGCCCATATCCTCAAATATCTTTTTCAGGACTTCCATCTTAATTAGCTTCTGCCCGCCAACGTTAATTCCCCGTAATAATGCAACATAAGTCACAGTATTGGTCTCCGTTTTTTCTCTAATGTCATTTTAACTATTGTCTTCCCTTTAAGAATTGTTTTATCTTTTTTAAGTCTTGCCTTGGAATTTACATATGCTTCTTTCAGTAGTCTTTTTATATAAGATTTCGGGAATTCAGTTACATCTAATACTTTTAAATAGCGGTATAATTTTCCGTTACCGGCAAGTATTTTCTTTGGGTCTTTTATTTCGCTGCCTCTGTTGAAACCAAAGTTTATGCCGCCACCATAAACTGCAAACGTGCAAAAAGCATCGCTAGATTTGTTAGTTGGAGACCAGCCAACAGCAAGGGCGTTATAATTATCATATATCAGCTCATTACTTTTCGGGTATAAATCCCATACAAACTCACGCAGCCACAAAGCATTTTGTTGAATATCCTCAGGAAATGCTTTTAAAAATTTTATTAGCTCTTTGGTATCCTGCTTAGCCATAAATTCTTACCGTTTTTTTTAATTCATAATTCTTAATAGCTCCGCGCTTCGCTGTAGCTAATTCTTTATTGATTTTCTAGTCTCCACCGCCTGTATCTGTATAAAGCTCGTCGATATCTTCTGTCTTATCCGATTCATCTATTGTCTGGCTTATATGAGCAAGCTCATCAAAGGCATATATATTTACAGCAAGGGGCGGCAAGGTTACCTTAATTGAGTTCTCCCATTGTTTCATCTGAATAGGTTCTGATTCTTTTCCGCCCATGTTTCCAATCCCGCTGCCTCCGTAGATTTCAGCATCACTGTTAAATAGCTCTTTCCAGTAGCCGGATTTTGGAACGCCAATACGGTAATCATCTCTTATAGTTGGAGTCATATTAAAAGTAAATAATAATATTTCTTGCTCATCTTTCGATAACCGGTAAAAGGATAAAATGCTGTTTAACGAATCTGAAAAATCTATCCAATGGAAACCGCTTGAATCGAAATCTACTTCAAAAAGTGATGGATGTTCTTTATAAAGCCTGCTTAAGTCTTCAAAGTATTTATTAAGTTCTTTGTTTGCCTGTAACTCGAGTAAATTTCTTTCATGCGAAACTTCAGAGTACCATTCATTGTATTGAGCGAAATCATTTGTCATAAAATTAAGTTTTTTGCCGGGATGACCGAACATAAAACCAAAAAACAGCCGGAGATTTGCAAACTTTTGCCAGTTATCGCCCGGCATTTTTTCCAGAAGAGATTTCTTACCATGAACAACTTCGTCATGAGAGATTGGCAAGATAAAATTTTCAGTGAATGCATACCATAGGGAGAAAGTAATTTTTCCCTGGTGATATTTTCTGTGAATCGGGTCTTTAGAAAAGTAAAGTAATATATCATTCATCCAGCCCATATTCCATTTCATATCGAACCCCAGCCCGCCTTCTGAAACGAGGTGCGAAACGCCGGGCCATGCTGTCGATTCTTCCGCAATCATTAAAGTGCCCAGATGATATTTATGGACGATATCATTTAAGTGCTTGATGAAATCTATTGCTTCAAGATTCTCCCGGCCGCCGTGAATGTTTGGCTCCCATTCGCCATGCTCTCGTGAATAATCAAGATATAACATCGATGCTACTGCATCGACCCTTAAGCCATCAGCATGGTATTTTTCAAGCCATAATAGAGCGCTTCCAATTAAAAAGTTCTGAACTTCATGCCTGCCGTAATCAAAAATATATGTGTTCCAGTCTTTATGGAATCCTTTCTTCCAGCTTTCATAAGCATAAATTTGTTTACCATCGAAAAATGCCATGGAATGCTCATCTGCCGGAAAGTGAGCAGGAACCCAATCGAAAATTACTCCAATTCCCTTTTGGTGGCAATAGTCAATAAAATACATGAAGTCCTCCGGAGTTCCGAAGCGGGAAGTAGGAGCATAGTAGCATGTTACCTGGTAGCCCCATGAAATATCCAGAGGATGTTCCATAACAGGAAGAAGTTCAATATGTGTGTAACCCATCTTCTTAACATAATCAACAATCTCATGAGCAAGCCGGCGATAGCTTAAAAATCCCCATTCATTGTGAAATTCTGGATTATCATAATCGCGTTTCCATGAACCTAAATGAACTTCATATATATTTATTGGAGTAGTTTTAAAATCAGTGGTATTTCTTTTATTAATCCAATCATTATCATTCCACACATACTTATTTATATTGTAAACAACAGATGCATTTTTTGGGCGCATTTCAGAGAGGAAACAATAGGGATCTGCCTTTCTTCTGTATTGCCCGTCAACTTTAGATTTTATTGAGTATTTATAAGCATCACCTTCTTTTAAATTTGGAATAAAAACCGACCACACACCGGCATCGTTCAGACGATGCATCTGGTTAATTTCTTCCTGCCATCCGTTAAATTCACCGATAACGCTTATACTTTCAGCGTTGGGTGCCCATGTTGTGAACTGAACTCCATCAATGCCATTTTTAACGGCAAGTTGCGCACCAAATTTTTCGTATATTTTGTAAAATGTTCCGTGAGAAAATAAATGCAGGTCAAAATCAGTTATTTCAAGTTCATTAAGATCTTTATGTTTATTATGTTCTTTAAGTTCATTAAGGTGATTTGGTTCATTGAGCTCGGAAGGCGTGTTGACTTCAATAGATATAGTAGGCTCACTAATCTTATTTAGCTCGTCAAGCGCCTGTTGAAGACCTGCCGCGGGAAGTGGCTTAGGCTCTTCAATTTTTTTTATTTCAGGTTCAACAGTTTTTTTACTAATATTGAACTCTTCATCAGGGAGATTTCTTTTACTTAATTTTTCTTCGATTTGCTTATGACGTTTTGCAATTTCTTCCTCAATCGAAGAGAAATTTTCTTTTGGAGATTTGTTTTGCTCGGTCATGCCCTAAAATACTCATAAGTGGCTTATAATATTAGTCAAATTTTTATTTGAATAACTCCGTTTGAATTTTATTTTCCGGCCTTTTGAATAAATCTGTCCTTATTTCAACATCTGTCTTATTTAAACCGTATTTTTTGCAATTAATTTTGAAAAACTTGTGAATTGCATCAGCTATCTCGCCTTCTCCTGAAAAACGTTTACCCCATTCAGGACTGGTTAGTCCGCCATTTCTAACCTCATGAATCCTGTTTAATATTTTAGATTCTTTTTCCGGGTAATTTCTATGAAGCCATTCGACGAAGAGTTGTTTAACTGAATGGGGCAGCCTAAGCATAACCCTGCCAGCCCATAAAGCACCTGCATCTGATGCTGCTTTTAAAATTGCGGGAATTTCTTCATCGTTTAAACCTGGAATTATTGGTGCCAGATTTATTCCGCATGGAATATTATTCTTTCTCATCTTTTCCACTGTTTCGA
>DASXTZ010000476.1:0-2968 GCA_036505135.1 Ignavibacteria bacterium | reverse complement strand
ATTTATGCTCTTTCTCACTTGCCAAATAGTTTTTAACAGAAGTTACATCCAGTCGTTCCATTTCCATTGAATATTCTACAAACACATGTGCATAAGTGGATGATATTAGTCTTGCTTCTTCGAAATCATAATTTTTTGTTATAATGTCTAATACATTGACTTTCGGGGCTGACTGCTCGAAGCTTACCATGCCAAGCAATGCCTGCCTTAATTCATCCTGTGTGATTATTGAACGGGTTTTATCAAAAGGATTGGTCTTAATTAAAACAGAAAAATTATCGGTGTTTTTAAATGATTTAGCTGAATCTATCAATGCTTTTGCAACCCAGTCACGGATATAATAACTTTTCAGAAGTTCGATCTGTGTAAGAAGAAATGTCTCGGAGCTTTGTCCGGAAAACTCAGGGAATGTGGCTTCAAGTATATTCTCTTTTTTTTCACTTAGCTTTAACTTGGTCGTAGCGCTGTAAATATCCTTTAAAGTGTAAGTATAAAGGATCGCAGCAACAGTTGTTAATGCAAAAATTATTAAAAACGGAATTCTGTACAGTAAAATAAGCTTGAAGTAATCTTTTATTTTCCTGCCGTAAATTTCGTCATCATCATTGAACTGTGGCATATTCTGGGTTTGTTAATTAAACTGTTACTTTGATAAAGATATTATCGATATTATTAAGGTGGCTACAGTTGCTAAAGGTGTTATCACTAATGATATATCCCTGAAAATATCCCAAAAAGTTTTTTCAGGGGTTATCGGTACTACAAGTATATCTCCATGAACAAGTACAGGATTAGATTTGTTAATTGATTTTAACTTCTCATCTTTAAATATCTCTCTGTAGTTTAGTGTAATGATATTATTGTCAGATAGTTTTCCGCTTTGTTTAGAGGTCCTTATTAATCTTATATTGTCAGCAGTTTCTTCCTGTAATACATTGCCCGATAAGCTTAGAAGCTCAATAACATTAGTACCTTCTGGAACGAGGTATTTTCCTGGATTTTTCACTCCGCCCAAAACATTGATCTCAATGTTGATCTTACCTGGATCGGAGTAATTGAAATAATTGATGCCGGTTTTCTTTAATTCTTCAGCAGTTACTCGTGTATCATTTTGAGCATAAAGAGATAGAGTATTAACCGCAATTATTATGATTATTTCAATTAGATAGCATAATTTAGGATAACACATACCACCACATTTTAAATAATGTAAGTATAATAATTAATTTATAAAAGCAATAAATTATTGCTGTAATTTGTCAAAGTTTACTTATTTTGCCGTTAATTTGATTTTACAGGAAATTTTTTTGTGAAATTATTAAAGAAGAGTTTACTCCTAACAAAATATATATAAGTATCTGTATTTTTGAAATATATTTAATGCATTTTATTTTAAATTAAATAATTTTAGTTTTAGTTAATGTATTAATTGCTATCATAGTTTCAAACCTACATTAATGAATCTAATAGCTTAATTTTAAATTTAAAAATTGAAAAAGATTATTTCTGTTGTTGGAGCAAGACCAAATTTTATGAAAATGGCTCCAATTTTTAAGGAGCTGCTGAAATATAAAAATAGAATAAATCACCTGGTTGTCCATACCGGTCAGCACTTTGATGCTAATATGTCTGACATTTTTTTTAAACAGCTTGAAATTCAAAAACCTAATATATTATTAAATATCGGCTCTTGCACACCTCTTGGCCAGATTTCAGATATAATTAAAGAATTGGAAATAGTTTTTTTAAAGGAAAAACCTGATTTAGTGTTGGTGTACGGAGATATTAATTCCACTTTGAGTGCGAGCATAGTATGTTCCAGGTTAACTGTTAGTGGCAAAAAAATAAAGTTAGCCCATGTTGAATCAGGATTAAGGAGTTTTGATAATTCAATGCCTGAAGAAATAAACAGGATAGTAACAGACAGTTTATCTGACTATTTATTTGTAACTGAACCTAGCGGTGTAAAGAATTTAATTAAGATCGGAGTTAGCAAAAATAATATATTTTATGTTGGAAATACTATGATAGATTCATTAAAAAGTAATTTATTACAGGCTGAGAAATCAAACATCCTAAGTGAATTATGTATCAATGATAAAAGTTATTTTTTATTGACTCTTCACCGACCTTCAAATGTAGATAATAAAATTAATTTTATCAGTATTATAAATATTTTAATTAAAATTGTTAATACTTTCAGTAAATTTGATATTGTATTTCCTGTTCATCCCAGAACAGTCAAAATGATGAATCAGTTTAAATTTACGGATAGTTTATATGATATTAAAAATCTGATATTAACTGATCCGCTGAATTATTTCGATTTTATGAAATTAATGAAACATGCAAAGTTAGTAATGACTGACTCGGGCGGTATACAGGAAGAAACCACGTTTATCAATATCCCCTGTCTTACCTTAAGAGAAAACACAGAGCGGCCGGTTACAATTGAGGTTGGCACAAATACTTTATGCGGGCTGAATTCAAATAAAATATTAGATTCGATTGGCAAAATTATTAAAGGAAAATATAAAAAGGGGAGAATCCCAAAATACTGGGATGGGAGATCAGCTAAAAAAATCGTGGATATATTATTAAAAAAAATGTAAGTTTAAAATTTAAAATATTTATTCACCTAAAACTTGTTTGAAATAAATATTATACAGTATTGTTAACAAATAAATCAGGTCGGTCTTAACAGGTTTCACATCATAATTATCCAGGTATTTTCTTTCGGAATCCATAATTTCGCTAAATGTTTTAGGCAGGTCTGCAAAAAACGGCGGAAATAAACCGGGTTTATATTTGATACGTCGGTTGCGTATGTCTTCTTCATACATATTGTAATACTGAAGCGAAAGAGGCCTTACACCAACAAGCTTCAGATCACCTTTCAGGAAATTTATTATCATTGGTAGTTCATCGATGCGTAACTTACGTAATATTCTCCCCCAGTAAGTTATTC
>DASXTZ010000475.1:0-3360 GCA_036505135.1 Ignavibacteria bacterium | reverse complement strand
ACATCAGTTCTTTTCATAAAAAGACTGTTATCCGTTTCCTCATCCACATTTTCTTTATCCACAGGCTGGTAGAAACTTGGCCAGCCGGTTCCTGACTCAAATTTAGTATCTGAGTTAAATAAATCCTGCCCGCATACAACGCATTTATACATTCCTTCATCATGGTTATCCCAGTATTTATTACTGAACGGCCTTTCAGTCCCCTTCTCCTGTGTTACATGATATTGTTCATCGGATAGTTTTTTCTTGAGTTCATCTTCTGATGGCATATATTTATATTTCCCTCCTTCGTTTTGCGTGGAATCTAACTTCGCTGACGCTTCTTTATTAATGTTTTTAGAGCTTTGCCAGCCGCAGTTAATAATAAATGCTGAAAAAACAAAAATAAAAAGTATTGCAAATATGTTATTTATCAATTTGGCTGAATTGATTAACCCTTTTGCGTTTTCCGCATATTTGCCCATAAATTTTAATAGTTATTTTACATAACATATATACGGAAAAGAACGTTTCAGGGATCTTTCATAAATTAATTAATTTTTATTAAATAAAAGCGGCATTATATTTATAAAGTTTTGGGAAACAGGGAGCAGAAAATTTTAGTTTTAATTGCAGTTCTTATGTTTGCAATTATTTTAATAAGGGCGATATTCTTCTAAACCCATAAAAGTTTATTAATTATTTATTCAAAATTTAACAAAAAATTTTTGTTCAACTAATTATTTTTCCTTATATTTGTAATCAGAATTGAGTAGTTCTAATTTTATTTCGATTGCTCGTTTTCATTTTTGCCTGATTCAGACGGACTGGTATTCTACCAAAGCCTCCGAAGTCACCCCCCTCTATATCTCATTTTTTAAACAAACAATAGCTAATGAAAAGCAAAAAGTCACCTAAAAAGACGTTTGTGCTTGATACAAACGTGATCCTTCACGATTCAAGCTGCATATTCCAATTCGAAGAACATGATATAGTCATCCCGATAACAGTTTTAGAAGAGCTTGACCATTTCAAGCGCGGCAGCCAGGTAATAAATCTTAATGCAAGGGAGTTTGCCAGAACCCTTGACAGCCTTACCGGCAGTGCTCTTTTCAATGGCGGAATTTCACTTGGAAGAGGCAGAGGCAAGGTATCGATAGCTATAGCAAAGAGCATTTCCGAGGAGATAAGGGAGATATTCAAAGAATACAGCGCCGATCACAGGATACTGAGCACCGCCCTGGCGATAAAGCAAAAGAAAAATTCAGACAGCGTTATAATAGTAACCAAAGATGTAAATCTCAGAATGAAGGCTAAGGCGGTAGGTGTCCAAGCCGAAGATTATACAACTGATAAAATTCATAGCGTGGAAGAATTATACAGTGGCAAAGAAACTATAGAAAATTTCAGCCACGATATAATAGAAAGACTCTACCAGCCTCCCTACGAGATACCTGTAAAATCAACCTTAAAAAAGTATAAGACCGAGCTTGTTCCCAATAAGTTTTTTGTACTTAAAAATGCAAGCCATTCTGTTTTGGCATCGCTTGATGTTCAAAACGAGATGCTTAGAAAAGTAGATAAAAATTCCGTTTATGGAATTAAACCAAGGAACGCAGAACAAACCTTTGCAATTGATGCTTTGACCAATACGAGCATTCCTCTTGTTACCATAACCGGAAAAGCCGGTACCGGGAAAACCCTCCTTGCCCTTGCATCGGCAGTACATATAAAGAAACAGTACAGGCAAATATATGTTGCGCGTCCTGTTGTTCCGCTAAGCAATAAAGATATCGGCTACCTGCCGGGTGATGTCGAATCAAAGCTCGCTCCTTATATGCAGCCGCTGTGGGATAACCTGAAAGTAATACAAGACCAGTACCAGGAAACAGAAAAGCAGCACATGCAGATAACCCAAATGGTAAAAGACCAGAAGCTTGTGATAGAACCGTTAAGTTATATCAGAGGACGAAGCCTGCAAAGAATATTCTTTATAGTTGATGAAGCGCAAAACTTAACTCCCCATGAAATAAAGACAATTATCACAAGAGTCGGCGAAGGCGCCAAGATAGTTTTTACCGGCGATGTTTACCAGATAGACCATCCGTATCTTGATTCACAATCCAACGGCCTAACATACCTTATAGAACATTTCAAGGGACAAAATATTTACGCGCATATAAACTTACTCAAGGGCGAACGTTCTGAGCTGGCTGAGCTGGCAAGTAATTTGTTATAGCGTAATCAAAAAAAATTATTTTACCCTCTCCAAATTAGCTTTAGCATTCTGGTTATTGGGGTCGATATCCAGGGCGCGCTGGTAATTTTCTTTAGCCTTTTGCTTATCCCCCATTTTTTCATAACAATCCCCCAAATTATTATATGCGGCGGCAAAATCCGGCTTGGCTTCAACTGCAAGAGTAAAATTCTTAATTGCATCTTTGTATCTGGCTGATTCAAGATAGCACATGCCAATATTATTATAATATCCCGGCGCGCCCGATGGATTTATTTTCAGAAGCTGGGTAAGCTCTTCAATTGCCTTATCGTAATTCTTTGCCTGATAGTTATTATACGATGATTGTTCAAGCATAGCAGCTTTTTTGGTATCATTGGGATTCAGCTTTGGCTGAGTGCCCATCATTTGTTTAGTTTTCAATTCCACCAGCATCTTATCAGAATTCATATACCCAGGAGTTATCTTTTTAATCTTCTCAAGCCACGATATCGCCTCAGGTATTTTATCAAAACTTGCGTGGAGCTGTGCAAGCGCATGCATAGGCTCCGGTGAAAGCGTATCAAGCAGGTATGCCTTGTACATATAACTGTAAGCTGAATCAAAATTACCTTTTATCATAAATACCTTGCCAAGATTATTATTTGCAAGCACAACTTCTTTCCGCAGGTCAAGCGCTTTGCGGTAATATGTTTCAGCTGCGTCATACTGCTGCTTGTTGGCATAAATATTTCCAATATTTACATAAGTTACCGTTCCGGGCCTGTTATCAGCGCTCATAAAAAGAGCATCGTTGGTCTTCCAGTCGGCATTACGGGCAATTGTCAGGTATGAATATCCCATAAGTATAACGGCAAATACTGCATAAATAATGTTTACATTTTTCTCGGAATAATATTTTAAAATAACCGAGGTAAAAATTAAGCTTACGATAACAGATGGTATATAAAGAAATCTATCTGCCATAAAATTCATCGTCGGAATGATATTCAGCACGGGCAGCAGTGTGATTAAGAAAAACAAAATACTAAAGCTTAAAAAGCCGAGCCGTTTCCGTAAATAGTAGGCTGCAAAAAGCAGAACTAAAATAAATATTACCGGAAATATAACGGCAAAATTAAAAAATGTATCCCTGTAAGGCAAAT
>DASXTZ010000474.1:0-5138 GCA_036505135.1 Ignavibacteria bacterium | reverse complement strand
ACAATTATGGCAGTTTTTCCTTCTTTACCGGTTTGCGGTTTTAGAGAAGGAGCTACAAAGCTTGTATCTGCAGTGTTTACCCGCGAAGGGGCATTTACTTTCATGAGCTACTATAAATATATGTAATATAGTAATGATAGGAAATAATAAAAAGGTAGGTTTAATCCTAAGCGGAGAAGAAGGATTAGCGGAGACGAAATGTAAAAGAATTTAAAGCATTCCTTCTAATATGCTGAATTACCCAGGTTATTTTTAAAATGATGCTTTTAATTATGCTTAGGATAAATATATTCTTTCTGTGCAATACCGAAATAATAATTTATGCCTGCAAAGAAAGAACCCCAGGCAAACTGCTTAAAACCCGAGTATGACTGGTTTGTTGTAACTTTTTTATCGTTTAAATATATCTCTTCCGGATTATCGGAAGGCTTGGATTCTTTTAACCATAAATTAGCGTGAGTAAACCTGATACCGCAGTTCAAACCCATCTTATTTGTGAGCATATATTCAAGACCTGAATTTAAAGTGACCCCTAACCTGAATGCGGGCAATATTGTGAGATTATTTGAACTCTCTTCAGTAGTAATTCTTGCTGTTCCATTAATCAGGGACCCAATTAAGCCAATTCCTACATAGGTTTTAAACTTATAGGTGGGGGTAAAACTGTTTTCTATTCCCAGTATCCAGGAAAATACGTTATACTTCACAAAGTCAGCCTCGGAAAGATTTTCCAGGGCTTTGCTGTATTTGCTGCTAAAATTATTATATGATATGGAAAAACTTCCCCTAAGATGGCCTTTTTTGTGCATAGGAACCTTTGCCGTGATTATTCCACCTATACCATGCCTGACACCAAAGTTCTTCCCCTCAATAAATTCCTGGGAATTAAAGTCTCCGTTATAGTTACCAGAAAGTTCGTAAACACCATAATCATAATTTATACTTCCTTCTAAAGTAAAAGATGGAGCATTCCTGATTATTAATTTTACTTGTTCCTGATTTTCAGTTTGAGCAGATATTATTAAAGGAAAAATTATGCAGAAAGAAACTATTAGAATATTTTTTTTCATCTTGACACCCAGTCTTTCTTTTGTATGTAAATACAAAAAGTTTAAAGAACGTTTTTTACTTTAACAAATTAATACATAAATTCACAAATTGTAGTATAAATAATT
Source organism: Ignavibacteria bacterium (assembly GCA_036505135.1). Classification (GTDB taxonomy): domain Bacteria; phylum Bacteroidota; class Ignavibacteria; order Tepidaquicellales; family OLB5; genus DASXTZ01. The sequence goes on along the minus strand of DASXTZ010000474.1, from coordinate 3,963 downwards.
TTCATTGAAACTGTAGTTCTTTTCAGGTACAACTAAAATTATTGATAAATATTAATTTGCCGTGGAAATTTATGGGTGGTCAAATAAATTTTATTTAATTTAAATCTAAGGTGAGAGTTAAACTGATAAGCTTAGTATTTTTTAAAGGTATATTTCTTCTCGGTTATTCCAAAATATAAATTTACTCCGGCAAAAAACGAGCCCCATGCAAACTGCTTGAAACCTGAATATGGCTGTTTGGGTGATACCCTGGCATCATTCAAATATATCTCGTTAGGATTATTGGATGTTTTACTTTGCTTAAGCCAGAGATTCGCGTGAGTGAACCTGATACCGCAATTTAAACCCAGCTTGTTCGAAACCATATATTCAAGTCCTGAATTAAGGCTCACTCCTAATCTAAATGCGGGTAGTATGGTTAGGTCATTAGTAATTTCATCGCTTGTAATTCTTGCCTGTCCATAAATTAAACTGCCTATCACGCCTATGCCAACGTATGTTTTGAAATTGAAATTGGGAGTAAAATTATTTTCTATACCTATAATACCTGAAAAAACAGAGTATTTTACAAAATCGTATTCATGAGCATTGGTTAATGTTTTGTTGAACTTGCTGTTAAATATAACATGTGATATAGAAAAATTTGCTCTTAAATTTCCTTTTTCATGAACCGGTATTTTTGCAGTTATAATTCCACCTATTCCATGTCTAACGCCGAAGTTTTCACCGTCTATAAATTGCTCGGGATTAAAATCACCATTGTAGTTCCCCGATAGCTCATACACCCCATAATTATACATCACATTTGCTTCTAATGTAATAGAAGGGGAGTTTCTTAGTGTTAACCTTAAGCGAACCTGTTTTTTTGCACGGCCGCTATCTTTAGGGGCAGCGGCTTTTTCCTGAGAAAAAACCATTACTGAAGACGCCAATATGAAGAGAAATACTATCTTAAATATTTCTTTCATTACATTTAACCTTACTTTGAAATTTGATTCATAAGAGAACATAGCCGAATTTGATTATTTTCTGTAACAATGATAACAATAAGGATTTAACAGTACAATAGAACTAAATATGAAAAGTTTGTAGTTAAAAATACTATAAGTATAAACTATTGATAATAAAATATTAAAGCCTGAGAAGATGGAACTTTCCCAGGCCAGAATAAGTTTTTTTCTAATATTTTATTTCAAAATAGCCGTTTTTTAAATTTGTTTCTTTTTTGCCTTTGAGAAACTCTCCTATTATAGAGTTTCCTCCTAGTTCTGCTGATATCTCAAGTATTCCTGTTATAGTGCTGCCATCATTGCTTGTAACCGAAAGCTTTCCACTATTGATAATGTAGGGTAAATTTGTATAAAAATCCGCCCAAATAACGCTTATCTTTTCTTTCTCATTTACAACAAATCCTTTTTCCATATTCAATGTCTGAACTTTAACTTCAGTTGGTGTTTTTACCTCATCCCATTGAATTTTTATTAATCCGAAATCAGCTGTTCCGCCCATCGTCATATAGTAGAGGTTGTTTAAGTCAGTTTTGAGATCAAAAGATATAGTATCCCCATCAATATTGCCGTACAGCATCCCGGCATTGAACTTCATTTGGGAATGAACTGATCGGGCTATAAAAAAACTAAACGCAAAAATAATTATTAATTTCAAAATTTTCATTTTGTTTTCCTTCCTTCGAATTTGTTTTAATTAAAAACTTTTTTACCAGCTGCTGGTTATAGTTGCCCTGAAAATAAATTCATCGTAATTATTATATCCCTGAACCTTATCCTTATAAATATTCTTTTCAAGCCGGACGTTTAACATACCTATCACAGGAATTGTTAATTCACTATTTAAATATAGACCCAATTTATTATTCTTATTACGCTCATAAGCTTGATTAATACCAAGAGCGTTCTGCCAGATATCGAAAAGTCCGTACGAAGCACTAAAATCAAGATATGTAATTTTATTGTATTCCTGGAAGAGTTTGCTCTGTGCAAATCCAAAAGAAGCACTTAAAGTCAGAGGAAATTGAAAACTTAATGTATTGCTTAGCACAAAATTATTTACACTGTAACGGTTCAATTCCGATTTTGATCTGCTTTCTTGCTTAGAGAAAGAAATCATTGTATAGCTAGAAATATTTGAAATGTTATATCCGTAACCAGTAGAAATAGTAAATAACGAAATTTTGTTATCAATGCTCAAACTGTCATTATCATTTTCACTTGATTGATAGTTTGGTGAGTAATTCAATCTTAAAAAGGGGAACTTTGGAAACTGCAGGCTCAGGTTAATTCCAAACGAAGTATTTTTTGTTGTTGATTTCTTCCAATTTATGAGATTGTCGCTTGTTTTTTTATAAAACGATGAGATCGTTATCCTGTTTTGGGCAAGGCCCTGTGATAATTTAATTGCAAAACTTAAGTTATCATTCTTCAGATTGGGTGCTCCCAATGAAACATATCCGGGCCCCACCTGCGTTATAGTTCCGCTAAGCTTGGTATTTGTTTCATCAAGATTGAGCGCTGTATTTACCGTAAAGGAATAATCTGCAGAACTGCTCATTTTTATGTCAAACATTTTTTGTAAAAATGATGGTATTGATGAGTTTTGTATATCAGGAGCTGTGATATCACGGGTTAACAATGATACGGCTATTTGTCCGCCTATTTCAAATTTACTCTCAAATAAGCTTAGCTTACTTTCCAATCCAAGGATGTGATTTTTCATTGGGTTTACAAATGTAGAGCTGTCTCTGATTACAGAACCATCTCTATCCCATGCGTAAAGATAAGTAAAATAAAAATGGCTGTAATCTTTCTTCCCAAAACCAAGTTTGGCGGCTATAACTTTTCTCTCATAAACAGGCTGTTCATTTTCTGACTTCTGTATAGCCTTTTGGTTGTTTAAACCAGCCACGGCAAAATAGAACAAACCCGGATTTATCTCGAAATTTAGCCCCGTAACCGGCACTGCGCTAAGCGTAAAATTAGAAAAATCGGGATAGTTAGTACCAATTCCAATCTTTCTGAAGGCAAGAAAAAACTTACTTAACCCTGTGACTTTTCCTCCATATTTTTCTATTTTATCTATGACTTCATCAGGGTCATTTAGTGATTTTATTTTCTCAATCTCGTTTTTCATTTTCACAGCATCGCCATACCGAGAGGCAAGTTTCAGCGAATCTTTTGATTCTGTTTCAGAAAGCAATTCATTTACAGCGGATTTTTTTATTCTTTCAAGGAGCGCTTCAAATTCAAACCCGATGCTGACATTGTTTATATTCTGGGTATTTTTTTTCTGTTCGGTTGTTAACAGAAGATTTAACGATAATGGTATGCCATAATAAGTTAAAGTTGGATTAAATTCCCAACGTGCTAAATTGGGAGGCAAATCCTGATTGGTTCCGATGCGATTAGATTTTTGTGTATACATCTTGCTGCTGCCGGATATGATTATTTTTCCTGCTTCCTTTAGAGAGACATCTTTGAATGAACCGAGGCCCTTTGAACCGGCTCCCCCGGCACATAACGAAAAATCTAGAAAAACGAAATCTGAATTTACTGTATTTCTTTTCTGCCGAAATGATGTAGAAATTTTGCTAGTCCCTTGCGATTTAATTGGCACTTTCGATGTCTCGTTTATTATCGGTTCAAATTTGAACTCACGAACCTCACTTTCGCATGCAAAAACTCCATTTACAAAAGCTTTTATTTTCCATGCATACCTCTTATTCTCCAATTCTCTTGATGCAAGCGGATACCTGATTAATGGATTTATGAGGTTACTTTGCTCGAAGTATGCAGGATTTGAAAGCATTGCATCAACCGGGCTCTGTCTTGGCAGTATTTCAACTATCTTCAAAGCATAGGTTACATTTTGTCCCCCCTTAACCGGAGCCAACGGCATCCAGTTAAAAACCGGAACTGATTCAATAATATTTTCGTAATCAGCCGGTGA
>DASXTZ010000473.1:0-1810 GCA_036505135.1 Ignavibacteria bacterium | reverse complement strand
TCTTAATTCAGAAAAACTTGATTTGGGAATTAAGTATTACAGGGAGTACTATTCTACAAAAGGGCTCTATGAAAATATTATTTATGAAGGGATAGAAAAATTACTTAATGAACTTTTTCTTAGCCACAAAAGCTTATACCTTGTAACTGTGAAGCCACATGTATTTGCAAAGGAAATTCTGGATCATTTTGGTTTAGAGAGATATTTTCTCAGTATATACGGTTCCGATTTATCAAGCTTAAATAAAACTAAAGAGGAGCTGATAGGTAATTTAATCAGGGATAAAAAATTAAGTGCAGATAAAACTGTTATGGTCGGCGACAGAAAACATGACATTCTTGGAGCAAAATATAATAAAATTAAATCAATAGCCGTTACATATGGATATGGTTCTATGAAAGAGTTAAGGGATTCTTTTCCCAACTACATGGTTCATAACATAAATGAGTTAACAGATCTATTAAGGTGAAATAATTCAATTTTTTGCTTTAATTATATCTTCAAATCTTCTGCCTGATATTTTACTTTCAAGCCAGCTTACCATATCAAATTCCGCACTATTTGTAAAACTATTTTGAATTTCAAACCTGCTTACAGAATTAAATTCCTGATCGTTTATGAGCTTATGTTGCCGTGGTATCCTAAGCCGCTTCAGGAAATCTGAAAAAAGACTTAATAACTCATCTTGCGACGAAATATCAGGCAGGTGTTTTAGGAATTCCATAACAATTTTTTCATCCTGAGCGCCAAATTTATTTTTTTTTAGGAACCTGTACGTAGATTTAATCAGGTAATCGAGCAAATCAATATTGCCTAGCTCATAATGGATAATTAAATTTATAATTCTCGATTTGACATAGAGCTTACCATTTTGATCTACGTCTTTATCATTTAGAATTTTATTGATCCATTTTAACGCAGTATTGATATTTCCCATTCCAAAGTAACCATATGCAAGCAAGTAATAAATGTGAAGCTTATCGGGCTTTACAATCTTTTTATTGAATCGGTCAAGTCCTTCTTTAATTTCGATTAAATTTTTAAATGATTCGGTGAATTTGCCCAGATTAATATGCATTCTCAATTCGAAAATTGAAGAACCCATAAAAATAAGAAGCCTGTCATTTTCGGAAATCTTTGCAGGATAGGCTTTACCAATTGACCTGAGCTTCTTAATGTAATATTCAAGTTCATTAAACAGGTTGAGACTCAGGCAGGTACCTAATACATTATAAACGGATATTATATAATTGGCAATATTTGCTTTTACTTTTTCGGGATGATTTTCCATAACCCTGATTAACTTCTTCCGGCATTCAAATGCCTCTGTATTTTTAGAGAGGCTTTCGTATACAAGTGCTTTGATATGGAAATACAAAACTGTAGCCGGATATGACAAAGCTTTCTTTTCTGATTTGAGCAAGAGGTTATTTAATAAATTCAACAGCTTCTTTCTCATTTTCTCCCCGGCAAGATTAGGATTTGTTTCTTTTGCCAGACTTCTTGCATAGTAAGAAAGAAGCCTGTAGTTACTTAAATTTCTTATCTTATACGTAACTTCTTTTTCTTCCAGGTGAGCCTTTTCAAGATTTGCAAATTCATCTCCTTTATAAACTCCCTCATTTATGAGATTTTTCTTCCATCTTAGAAGCTCTAAAACTGACATAAAATTATCTGTTCTATAAGCCTGTTTTAATGAGCCATTCAAAATTTTTGCGCATCTATCAAATAAACCTTTTTTGTAAAGTATTTCAATATATCTTATCTCATTTTTAATTTCATTATCAGGGGTTGAATCTGAGTAGAAGCT
>DASXTZ010000472.1:0-3291 GCA_036505135.1 Ignavibacteria bacterium | reverse complement strand
CCAAGTGATACCCGGCTTCCGGCACCTGCACCGATGGCAAGAGGCAGCGCTCCTAATGCTGCAGCCAGGCTAGTCATTACAATTGGCCTGAAACGCTGGGCAGCTGCTTCTTTAACAGCTACAATCTTGTCTAACCCCTGGTCTTTTTTCTGGTTCGCAAATTCAACAATTAAGATAGCATTTTTAGTGACAAGCCCGATAAGCATAATTATACCAATCTGGCTAAAAATGTTCAGGGTCATATTAAAAATCCAAAGACTTATAAGAGCACCGGTCATAGCAAGAGGAACCGTTAATAATATAATGAACGGATCCATAAAACTTTCAAACTGTGCAGCCAGTACAAGATATATAATAATTAAAGCAAAAATAAATGTAAACAATAAGCTTGAAGAGCTTTCTGCAAAGTCTTTTGATTCGCCGGCTAAAGCAGTATTAAAATCTTCGGGAAGAACTCTTTGGGCAACTCTATACATTGCCTCAAGTCCGTCACTAAGTGTGTAACCGGGATTCAAACCGGCTGAGACCGTTGCAGAAGAGAACCTGTTATACCTGTACCTGGTTGTAGGCGTAGCCTGTTCCTTCAAATTAACAAGGTTATCAAGCTGAACAAGGTCTCCGTTTTTATTTCTTACAAAAAGGTTTTTTAAATCATACGGATTATTGCGGTTTTGCCTGTCAACCTGACCAAGGATCTGATACTGTTTTCCCTCTTTGATGTAATAACCAAATCGCAGGCTCCCCAGACCGATCTGCAAAGTTTGCGCAACATCGAGAAAAGAGATTCCAAGCGCGGCGGCTTTTTGCCTGTCGATAGTAAGTTGAATTTCCGGCTTATTCACTTTAAGATTTGCATCAACAAAGCGTAAAACCGGCTCTTTTCTTGCTTCCTCCAAAAACTTTGGGAGGATAACAGCAAGTGAATCAAAATCGGGAGACTGCAGCACAAACTGAACAGGCTGGCCTCCAAACCTGCTGCCTATTGTAGGAGGCTGCGAAGGAGTCGCATTAATACCGGTAACATTGCCTACTTCACGAGCTATTTGATTAAAAATTTGCTGCTGCGACCTTTTCCTTTGGCCAGGCGGAACAAGATATAAATTTACAAATCCGTTATTTACTGCACCCGCTCCCCCGCCGCTCCCGCTGGCCACAACTGTAATTGGTGTAGAAACTTCAGGAAGAGAGTCAAGCACAATTTTAGTAAGCTCATCCATATATCTTTCCATATATTCATACGACGAACCTTCGGGGGCAATTGCCTGTACTCTTATGTTTGATCTGTCCTCCAATGGGGCAAGCTCAGATTTTAAACTTTTTCCGATAAAATAAATAAAACCGCTTATGATAATTATTAAAACAAACCCCAGCCACCTGACTTTGATAAAAGAATTCAGTGTGTTTTTATACCAGTTAATAATTGAATTAAAGATTGGTTCTGTTTTAGCATATAACCAGCTATGCTGGTGTTCTTTCAATAACCTTGAGCTTAACATAGGGGTAAGAGTTAAAGCAACAAAAGCAGAAACCAGAACCGAACCTGCGATAACAACTCCAAACTCTCTGAATAACCTGCCGGTGAGCCCCTGCAGAAAAACTACAGGAAGAAACACAGCGGCCAGAGTTAATGTTGTTGAAATAATTGCGAAATATATCTCTTTAGAGCCTTTGAATGCAGCTTCGACAGGTTTGGTTCCCTGTTCAATCTTTGCATAAATATTTTCGAGCACAACTATTGCATCATCAACAACAAGGCCTATGGCTAATATTATGCCCATCAGTGTTAATACATTGATAGAAAAACCGGCAACATACATTATGAAAAATGCCGAAATAATTGAAGTAGGTATAGCAAGGATAGGAATAATAGTAGAGCGCCAGTCTCTGAGGAAAATAAAAATAATAAGAATAACCAAACCAAAGGCAATGAATATAGTTTCTTCAACTTCATTAATTGTAGCGCGGATGTAATCAGAGAAATCAAATCCAACTTCGAGCTTGTATTCAGGCGGTATATCTTTTTTTAACTGCTCAAGCCGTTTTTTAAATTCATCCGAAATCTCAATTGCATTGGCGCCGGGCTGCATTGTCACGGCTATACCTATTCCCGGCGTGCCTGCTCTTTTCACCGCATTCCTCTCATTTTCAGCACCAAGCACTGCGTAACCAATATCTTTAAATCTTACAATTGAGCCATTATCTTCTTTTATAATCAGGTTATTATATTCATCAACGGTTTGCAATCTTCCAAGGGTTCTGATAGTAAGCTCGGTTGTATTGCCTTCTATCCTTCCTGATGGAAGCTCAACATTTTCTTTATTGATTGCATTTTGAACATCAAGGGGGGTTAATTTGTATGCTGCAAGCTTATTTGGGTCAAGCCACATCCGCATCGAGTACCTTTTTTCACCAAAAATTCTTACAGCGCTTACACCCGGAATTGTTTGAATCCTCTCTTTAATGACGTTTGTCGCAAAATCATTAACTTCAAGAATATTCTTTGAATCACTCTGCACATACATAAATATGATAGGTGTAGCATCTGCATCAACTTTTTCAATAGTAGGATTATCCACATCCTTCGGCAAATTTCTTTGCGCCCTGGAAACACGGTCGCGAACATCATTGGCAGCCGCTTCAAGATCACGGTCAATATTGAATTCAATTGTTATTTGGCTTGAACCTTCACGGCTTTGCGAGGTTAATGCTTTTATCCCATCGATACCATTTAATGATTCTTCAAGCGGTTCGGTTATTTGTGTTTCTATGACCTGGGAATTTGCACCCGGATAAGTTGTAGTTACAGTAACAGTTGGAGGGTCAACGCTGGGATATTCCCTTACTTCGAGAAATGTGAAAGCAACAATACCGAATATAATAATGATAAGGGACATCACAATTGATAAAACAGGCCGCCGTATTGATGTTGCAGATAAACTCATTATTCAGTTATTGCACCTTTATGATTTTAACAGCCGCATCGTTCTTTAAACGTAAAATGTTCGTTGTTATAACTGTATCGCCAGGATTTATATTTCCCGAAGTAATCTGTACAGCCTCTTCAGTCCTTTCACCTATTTCAACATCAATTAACTTGGCCTTGCCCTCTTTAACAACATAAACGCTTTGTCCTTTTAGCTTTGGCACCAATGCCTGCGTTGGAATAAGTATTGCACTTTTATTTTCCGAAAGCTTCAGAGTTACTTCGGCAAAGGTGCCCGGTAAGAGCTTTCTCTGCGGATTATTACATATGGCTCTTAGTAAAAGCGTCCGTGTATTATTTTCTACTTT
>DASXTZ010000471.1:0-7416 GCA_036505135.1 Ignavibacteria bacterium | reverse complement strand
TAATTTATACAATAGGCCTGTGGTTTTTTAAATAAGTTTCATCCACCTAACATCAATACGAGTAACAATTTCAATATTTATTAATAAATCATAAATTGGTATTTTTATAAGCCATGCTTAATGATGTTTATAGAAAAGAATTAGAACGCAAATTCGTTAATAAAATAATAACTGACCTTTCTTTAAATCGCCAGATAATAAGTAATCAAGACAACAAAAAAATTCCCATTTTTGATTGGTTTCCTTACAAAGAAGGATTTGCATACAAGCTAATTCTCCATTTAATAAAAGATTTTGGAAAAGAAAATGTTACAAAAATTTTAGATCCATTTGTTGGTTCTGGAACAACTCTTTTTGCATCTAGAGACCTCGGCATAGATTCAGTGGGAATAGAGTTATTGCCCGTTGGAGAATTTATTTTTCAAACGAGGGTTGCTCTAGAAAAAATAAAAGATATTGAAGAATTATTAGCGTTAATAAAATTAGTGGAATCACTTAATTATAGTTTATTAGATAAAAGCGAAAATACAAATTTTAAACATTTAAAGATTACAGAAAAAGCCTTTTCGTTAGCAACAGAAGATAAATTAAATAGGTTTTTATTTTTTTTAGAAAACTCGGACTTAGAAATCCACTTAAAACAAATATTGAAATTTGCTTGTTTTGCTATACTTGAAAAAGTCAGTTATACCAGAAAGGATGGTCAATATCTAAGATGGGATGCTAGAGCTAATAAAGGTAAAAGTGATTTTAATAAGGGTTACATACCTACTTTCGAAGAAGCTATTAATAATAAGCTAAAGAAAATTTATAATGACACATACGCTCAATCATCTAGGTTCAACTTTAAGGAAGATAAGGATATTCGCACAGATTTAATAACTGGTTCTACATTTAATGAATTACCAAGATTAGAAAAAGAATCAATTGACTTAATAATTACTTCACCGCCTTATTTGAATAGGTATGATTATACAAGAATATATGCATTAGAGTTAGCTTTTTTAGGAATTGATGAAAAAAGAATTAGAGAATTACGTCAAACATTATTATCTAGTAATGTTGAAAGCAAGGGAAAAGAAGAAAAATTAAAGGAATTTTATTCGGAAAACTATGGACTTAATTTTTTTGCTTTACTTCATGATATTGGTCACTGCAATAGTGCTTTAAACGAAATATTAGAGATTTTGGATAGTTATAAAGTAGAAAATAAGTTAAATAATAATGGAATTGTTACTATGGTGAGACATTATTTCTATGAGCATGTTTTTTTGATTTTTGAAATGCACCGCGTCCTACGTACCGGAGGGGTATTATATTATGTAAATGATAATGTTAGATATGCAGGAGAAACAATCCCGGTAGATTTAATTTTGAGTGAATTTGCTGAAAAACTCGGTTTTACCATAGAAAAAATATTCACTTTAAAAAATGGCAAAGGAAATAGTAGCCAACAAATGGGTTCACACGGTAGAGAAGTAATGAGAAAATGTATATATAAGTGGAGAAAATTATAGTGGCAAATGCATACAAATCCCATTTAAAATCTGGCGAGTCTTTAGTGACTTCATATGAGGCTACTAGAGCTGGCTTTGTTTCATTAGCATTAGAAAAGAACAAAAGAGCAACACCTATGGTAGAAGAAGCAAAAGCATTAAAGATAAATGTAGCTTTTGTAAAAAAGCCAAAGGACTTATTAGATAAAAAGGATATTTACCCTTCATTGCTGACTGCATCAGGCTTATCGGAAAAATCCATAAATTATTTAACAGATGAAGATAAAAAAAATGCTATTCTGAATTTAATTGAAAATTTTCTTGAGCCTGCAGGAGGAAGCTTTGTTGAAGAATTAATCTACAGGTTTTTATTAACAAAAGGGGACACATTAGGCGGAATTATGAGAAATGTTGCCGGTTATTTGGGTGAGGTAAAATTAAGCAGAGCGCTTCTTTCTACTTTAAGAGTAAAAGGTTATAATTACTATTGGTTTGATTCAAGATCAAAGATTTGGGTTGAAAGACAAGAAGACGAAACTGGCATTGAGTATTTCGTTAAAGGTTTTTATTGGTATAATAAGGTAAAAAGAACATTGTTTTATAATATTGGTCTTCCATTAGTTGGAAAAAATATAGATATCGTTTTAATTGAAGGTGATGTTAGACTAAAAAAAATAAAAGATATTACAGAAAACGAATTTGTAGCGTTGGGCGAATTAAAAGGTGGTATAGACCCTGCGGGAGCGGATGAACATTGGAAAACTGCAAATTCAGCGCTAGGTAGAATAAGAGAAGCTTTCAGAAAAAAAACTTTAACACCTAAAACCATTTTTATAGGTGCTGCAATCGAAAAGAGTATGGCACAGGAAATTTACCATCAGCTAGGAACTAATATGTTAGATAATGCTGCCAACCTAACAATCGATGAGCAGCTTTATTCTATCTGTACTTGGCTTGTGGATTTATGATAAACTTTCACCTCGTTTTATTTTTTCCTTATTCCGCCACTTCCTCCAAAGCTCCTTTGTTGTAAATTATTCCACAAGCTTTTCGCAATTTGACCACCCCAATCTTGCTTCCCCTCTCATTTTCAGTTATTTGTTTATTAATAGTTACATTTATCTTGGGTTAGTATATTAAGTTATGAATTTAATACTCTGGGCAGCTATTAGAATAATATTTTTTCATACCGGGCAGGATTTGGTATCTATATTTAATGAAAGACGCCCGGCAGATAAGCAAAAAAAATACAGCAACATTAAGATTGAATTTATAGGATGTTTATTTTATGTTTTAATGTTTGTTACCGTATTTCTCTTCTTTTATTTAATTACTTAAAAAAATCTTATTAATTTCTCTCGGTGAACTCAGTGTTCTCAGTGGTTAAGCTTTTTGCTTTTTTGTCCCATTTTTTTTTCGTTCAATCTGTGTAATGGCACAGCACGCTTCGCTGCATGTGTCTTAAAATGCGCTTGCTGCAGCTCCACGAGTCAATGACTGCCAGTGCCTTAATTTAAAATCATGTAAAATCATCTGTGAATCTGCGGCTGGTTTTATCTTCTATAGCTATTGTTTTAAAGTTTCTTCTTTTTCTCATCACATATCAAATTAAATGCAAGAGTGTAATTTTCTCTCCCCCTCTTGACATTTGGCAAATACTGTTGTAGTATTATTATACAGGTTGGGGTAAATCCCGGCTCTGAACAATAAGACCCTTCATTTCATTCAGGGAGAAAATGAAATACATCCTTAAAACTTACCATTATAACATTTCCGATAAAGAGCTTCTGAATGACCTTAAATCCAGCGCTGAATCACTTGGCAAGTGCACCATCACCGGAGATGAATACATGCTTGAGGGAGCCTACGGCAAGAGAACAATAGAACGCAGGTTCGGCTCGTGGAATAACGCTTTGTTAAAGGCAGGGCTTAAAATAAAAAGGCCTGCCTCTGCCGATGAGCTGATGAAGAACCTGAAAAAGGTATGGGACAGGCTGAAGTGCCAGCCCCTGAGAAAAGACATGAAGCCGCCGCTTTCGCAGTATTCTCCTGAAACCTACGTTAGGAAATTCGGCTCATGGCGCAAAGCGCTTGAGGAGTTCGTAAAGAGGCATTCATCAAATTCATCAAATTCATCAGATTCATCAGGTTCACAAGTTTATGGGCCGCTGAGCAAAAAAAGTGCGGCACGGCCGAGGAAAAATAAGACCAAGCGTAAAAAACACCGGCAGAATATAACCAAATCCATGCGGTATGATATTTTGAAGCGTGATGACTTCAGGTGCCAGCATTGCGGCCGCTCACCCGCAACCGTAAAAGGGCTTACACTGCATATAGACCATATCATCCCGCGCTCAAAAAACGGCCCGACCGAACCCTATAACCTGCAAACGCTCTGCAGCGACTGCAATTACGGGAAAAGTAATAAAAGCTAAAAAAGCAGTTATGAGTTATGAGTTAGCGGTTTTTTCTTTCGCCGTTCTTGGGCCGGCAAAAAAAAGACTATATATTGGATTTTTAAAAAGATTTATCTATTGTTCTTTTGTCTTGATACAAAAGAACCAAAAAATCAAGGCTCCATAAAAATTCCTAAAATTATCTTTCGTTATGATTGCGAAAAAAACTCCCCCGAGTGCTCGGGGTCAGACAATTTTTCGCGTTATTTGACTTCAGATAATTTTTACACAGAATTTTTATAATGCCATTCAAAGCCAGCTTTCCTGTTTCCTTCCCTTCAAGGGAACGGCCGATATGCGAGATATCAAGAAGGCGTTAAAAATTTTCGGCTGTTTGAGGAGCTTTTAGCGACGAGTTTCGAAAATTTAGCCTTGGCAGATATCGAGCAGGCAATTCCCTTGCGGGCGTCCTTTTCTTTCGCCTTTCTTTTGGACGGCAAAAGAAAGGCTATATAAAAAAATCATTGGGTTAGGGGAATAAAAGGCTCGATTTATCGAGCCCCTGCCTGCTGCAGGCAGGCCTACAAAAGCTTTACCCAATTAACTCAATTAACTCAATGAACTTAATTAACTAGAAGAGCTGTTCCAGCTGCGCTTCCGATTCCACTAAAACTTCTCTTGCCTTAGAGCCGTCGAACGGGCCGACCACATTGGCCGATTCAAGCTCATCAACAATCCGCGCCGCGCGCGCATAACCTATCTTAAGCTTACGCTGCAAAAGCGAAACCGAGCCCTGCTGGTAACGCACAATTATCCGCCCCGCTTCCTCAAACAGCTCATCGCGCTCATCAGATTCGTATAATGATTTTTTCTTCTTCGTATTAACACTTGGCAGCTCATACATTCGTGAAAATCCTTTCTGCCCGCCGATAAAATCAGCCAGCTTTTCAACTTCTTCTGCGGAGATGAACGGGCTTTGTATCCTTATCGGCTTACCAACTCCGGGCGGCATATACAGCATATCGCCATTGCCAAGAAGCGCTTCGGCACCGTTCATATCAAGTATGGTGCGCGAATCAACCTTTGAGTTAACAAGGTACGCGATCCGCGCCGGGAAGTTTGCTTTTATAACACCCGTTATCACGTCAACCGATGGCCGCTGTGTTGCAAGAACCAGATGTATACCGACTGCGCGCGCAAGCTGTGCAAGGCGTGCAATAGGCTCTTCCACCTCCCGTGCGGCGGTTATCATTAAATCCGCAAGCTCATCTATTATTACTATTATATAGGGCATCTTTCCGTGCCTGATAGCTGATTCCCCTGATTCACCTGATTTGGCTGAGTCATCCTTAAGCCTGCCCCCGGCAAATTTCTTGTTGTAATCGTAGATGTTGCGCACCGTTGCGTTTGCAAGACGCTCGTAGCGTTTTTCCATTTCTATCTCGAGCGATTTTAGCGCAAGCACTGAGTTCTGCGGTGTTGTTAAAATTTTCTCATTACAATCCTTCGATACCGCCAGATAGTGGTTCTTAAGCTTCTCATATAAGTTAAGCTCAATTTTTTTCGGGTCGATAAGCAAAAATTTTAAGTCGGTTGGGTGAAGCTTATACAGCAGGCTTGCAATTATTGTATTGATTCCAACCGATTTCCCCGAGCCGGTTGAGCCTGCAACAAGTATATGCGGCATCTTGGCAAGGTCATCAACATATACCTCGCCCGAAATTGTTTTGCCAAGCGCAATGGGGAGCTGGCAGGCAGAATCATTAAACCGTTTGGAGCCGACAACGCTGCGAATCTTTACCATTGAAGGGTTGTGGTTCGGAATTTCGACACCAACGGTTCCTTTGCCGGGCATTGGAATTATCATCCTGATTCCGCGCGCCTTCATCGCAAGCGCTATATCATCCTCAAGGCTTTCAATGCGCGATAGCTTTACATCCTCGGCGGGGACAAGCTCGTATAATGTTACAACAGGGCCGGGAGTTGCAATAACTTTATCTATGCGCACGCCAAAGTTCAACAGCTTTGCCTGGAGCAGCTTGCCGTTTTCCTTTAGCTCCTCATCCGATATCACATCAAGCTCTTCTTTTGATGGCTCATCTAAAAGCTCAAGCGATGGAAGCTGATAATCCTCAAGCGTTTCGGCAGGATAAACCGTATCGCCTGAATCCTCCTGTGAAATCCCGTCCTGCACTAAAACAGGTTTGCCTTTGGCGGATATTTTTTCAAAGAGCACAGGCTCGGCATTTTCAAATTCTTCATCAAGCTCAATTTCTTTTTTCACTTCGGGTTTTTCTTCTACACCGCGGGTCCCTGTGAAGTTATGGACAAGCTCATTTTCAACCGGGCGGTTTATCTTTGTATCCCTGATGAGTGCTTCCTCTATATTCTCTTCTTTATGCCGGCCATTTTTTGTCAGCAGTATCTTTTCTCTTTCCTTGCGTATAGCGTCACGTGATATTTCCTTTTGCCTGCGCTCTTCTTTCCTTTCTCTCATCTCTTCGATGGATTCGGCATATTTCTCTCTCATGTTCTGCCACATCAGCTTTAAGCGCGCAAGTGTGCGTGCAATATCCCTATCGGCGATAAGGAATCCAAGCGCAACGGTTAATGCGAACAGCACGAGATAGCTCCCGAATGTTCCGAGAAGCAGGCTTGTGATGGATGAAAAATATTCGCCGCTGATGCCAACCATCGCAAAGGGTATTTTATCGGCGCCTAAGGTGAGCTTCATCACTCCGGCCGATGCTGCCAGAACCATCATCAACAGCATTGAGTAGACCGAAAACTGAACAAGGCTCATAAGATTTTTTTTGCGCACCATCTGAACACCGGCTAAGAAAATTATCAGCGGCATAACAGCCGAGAAATATCCGAACGCACCGTTAACAAAAAAACCGGATATAACCACGCCAACAATCCCAAGCCAGTTGGATGTATTGTAATTTATAGATTGGTTTTCCTTTTTAAAGATATCGCCGGCCGAAAAGCTTTCAAGGCGTGACTGGTCATTTGAAGAGTATGAAACAATGCTGATAATAATCAGGAATCCGAGTAGTGCGAGGAAGAACCCGAGAATTTGCTTTTTGTTGGTTAAGGGCAGGCCCTCCTCAAATTTAGAAGAAGAGCGGTGTGAGCCTTCTTTTTTGACGGCATTTCGCCTCGATTGGCGGGAAGTGATTCTAGTGCTCATTTAGTCTAATATAGTTAATTGTTCTATTTAAACTAACACTTAAAATAATACATTTATCTGCTTTTGTAAACACTATTTTTAATGGATATATAAAGGGATGCTTTAGGGGCTGCTCTACCGCCCCTGTACCCCCTCTTTATAAAGGAGGGATATTTCATAGTGCGCTAACAAATTATTATAACTGAAATTTTTTCTGCCGTTCTACGGCGCAGGCAGGGGTGGTAAGAAATAAAAAAACCCGGCAGATTTAAATCATGCAAGGTTAGGATATAAAATCTTAAAGTGGGGCTATGCGCTTTTGGAAACTTTTTTCATTGCAAGCTTCGGATCT
>DASXTZ010000470.1:0-7360 GCA_036505135.1 Ignavibacteria bacterium | reverse complement strand
TAATTTCAAGAGATTGGTCAAGCGAGCTTAAAATTTCTTTTGCTATCTCTCCGCTTAAACCAAGCTTATTGACCAGTACATCAAACTGGAGCTCTTTTTGCCGTTCAAGCTCGGCAATTATCATCTGTTCCATTAAATACTATACAATAATGACTTTGTGCAAATAAAAGCACGAATTTAACGATATAGTTTTATTATTTTAGTGTAAATATTATTCACATTCAGAGTGCCTGCGGCGCAATCTCAATAAATTTGAAATTTTTTTTATAGAAAGCTTCGCTTCGCTCGATATTTTATCACTATGAAAAACAAAACAGTATTTATCACGGGGGCAACAAGCGGTATTGGCTTATCGTCCTCACATATTTTTGCAAAAAACGGGGCACGTTTGATACTTGCCGCAAGAAGAGCGGACAGGCTGAAAAAAATAGCTTTAGAGCTTACAAAAAAGTATAACACGGATGTTTTGATAATTCAACTTGATGTTAGAGATAACACAAAAGTAAAAAAAACAGTGAAAGCACTTCCAAAAACCTGGAGTGAAATTGATGTTCTGCTTAATAATGCAGGTTTAAGCAGGGGCCTTGATAAGCTTCATGAAGGTAACACTGTAGATTGGGAGGAGATGATAGATACTAATGTTAAAGGATTGTTATATGTATCGAGGGCAGTTATACCGTTAATGGTTAAACGAAACAAAGGGCACATAATTAATATCGGCTCAATTGCGGGACATGAAGTTTATACCAAAGGAAATGTTTACTGTGCCACTAAACATGCAGTTGATGCAATCACTAAAGGTATGAGGCTTGACCTTGTTGATACAAACATCAGAGTGACAACAATAGACCCGGGCCTTGTAGAAACAGAATTCAGCCTTGTCAGATTCAGGGGAGATAAAAACCGGGCTAAATCGGTTTATACGGGGATAAAACCATTGACACCGGATGATGTTGCCGATGCCATATTTTATGCTGCTTCCAGGCCTGATAACGTTGTAATAGCCGAAATGCTTTTGCTGCCAAATAAGCAGGGTTCGTCTACTGTTGTTTCCAGAGGTTCATAAGCAAATTATAGTTTTTTTTGAAAAAATTTGTTAATTCAAATGAAAAAAGATTAATAATTAGAAAAGAAAAAATGAAAAAATCTCAAAAAACATTCATTCTGATAATAGTAATTTTATTTCTGGGATATCTTGCATACAGCGTTTATTTTACATCGAAGGAGGGGATGGGCTCTTTCAATGACTTCGATATTAACAGTACAGCGAGCAAAAATATAAAAGTCGAATTAGTTCAGGAGAAGGGGGTCACACCAAATCAGGATGGCGGAGTTACTTTTTTTGTTAAAGATAAGAACGGTGTTGAAAAGAAAGTAATGCTTGTTAAAGAACTACCAGCAGGAATTAATAATACCAAAACAATGACTCTTACAGGACATTTGCATGCAGATTATTTCCATGCAACGGAAGCTGACCCGGATTAAAACGTATTTTCGAAAAATGGCGGCCAGCGTCATTCAGAATTAAGAAATCTTTTCTAAAATTGCCCATGAAAAAAGAATGAAATATGTGAGAATACCCGTATATATTTGCTTTTTATAAATAAAAAAGGGCACTTAGAAATATGATATAAATCATTTTATATTCCGTCAAATGTAATTATTTTTGATAAATATTGGTTTTTATATTTAAATAATGGATAAAACAGACAAAATATGTGATACAATTGAGCTTGATGTTGAAGGCATGGATTGTCCTTCATGCGCGTTAAGAATTGAAAAAAATTTAAGCAAAATCAACGGCATAGATGATATTAAGGTTAATCTTGGAGCGGAAACTGCTGTAATAACGTATGAGAATTCCAAGCTTGATATGGAATCCATAAAAAAAGCTTTTGAAAAAATCGGTTATAAGGCAATTGAACAGGATTTTGACGAGGATGAGGAAAAAGCTGACCAGCAGCGCAAGCTTACACTTTGGAAATTCAAACAAAAAATAATTGTTAGCATTGCTCTTTCTGTTATTATTGTTTTTCTTGGTATGAAAGAACATGTAGAGTTTCTAAATTTTTTACCAACTGAAGTTTCAAACTGGGTTTCACTTATCCTTTCGACAGTTGTGATTTTCTGGTGCGGACAAAAGTTCTTAAAAGGCTTCTGGGCTTCACTAAAGGCCAAAACAGCGGATATGGACACTTTAATTGTTCTTGGCACGATGTCAGCTTATATCTATAGTATTGTTATTATGCTAATGCCTTCTGTATCGGGCGAGCACCATCCTATGGTTTACTTTGAGAGCGCTGCGATGATAATTACATTTATTCTTCTGGGTAATTATCTGGAGGCAACGCTAAAAAGCAAAACACAATATGCAGTAAAATCTTTGACAAATCTGCAATCAAAGAACGCAACTGTAATAAGAAATGATGAAGAAGTGCAAATCCCTATTAAAAAGGTAAAAATAAAAGATGTAGTTATTGTAAAACCCGGTGAAAGAATACCTGTCGATGGAGAAATAATAGAAGGACTTTCGGCAGTTGATGAATCAATGATCACAGGAGAATCGATACCGGCTGAAAAAATAAAAGGCACTAAAGTAATTGGAGGGACCATGAACCTGAATGGGTTCCTCAAAATTAACGCAGAAAAAGTTGGTAAAGATTCGTTTCTGGCAAAGATAATAGATCTTGTTAAAGATGCGCAAAAATCCAAGCCCAAGTTGCAGCGAATTGCCGATAGAGTTTCTGCCGTATTTGTGCCTGTAGTAGTTTTAATAGCTATAATTACTTTTTTTACATGGTACCTTATGATTGGTGAGCCTTTTAGCTATTCTTTGCTTAAAGCGGTTGCTGTGCTGATTATTGCATGTCCCTGCGCACTGGGGCTTGCCACTCCAATTGCAGTAGTTCTTGGAGTAGGTAAAGCTGCGGAAAATCATATTCTTTTTAATAATGCCGAAGCAATTGAGAATGTGAACAAAATAGATACAATATTGTTCGATAAGACCGGCACCGTTACTTATGCAAATTTCGAGGTTTCCGACGCAATTGCAACTAATGGGGTTTCACAAGGTGAAATGGTCAAAATTGCGGCCTCAATAGAACATTTTTCCGAACACCCGATCGCAAAGGCGATTGTTAACTATCATAATACAACCCCGAACGGAGGCCTTTATAAGCTGGATTCTTTTAAAATTACAAGCGGCATTGGAGTAGAAGCCAGATTAAACGACAAAGTATATCGCATCGGGGGAGCAAACCTTATTTCAAAAGAAAAGATGCCTAAACCAAATACCGAAGATTTAAAGCATATTTACGTTTTCGAAGAAAATAAGTTGATTGGAGAAATACGGGTTACTGATAAGGTAAAAGAAAATGCAAAAGATGTAATTGGCAAACTTAAATCTGAAGGGTACCATCTTGCACTTATTTCAGGAGATGGGAAAACGGAAACGGAAAGAGTTGCCGGTCAGCTTGGCATAGAGGATTATAAAGCTCAGGTCCTTCCGGACCAGAAGCAGTTGATTGTTGAAAGTTATCAGCAGCGCGGAAATAAAGTTGCCATGATAGGGGATGGTATAAATGATGCACCCTCACTCACTAAAGCTGATCTTGGTATTGCAATAGGAACAGGCCAGGATATAGCAATCGAATCAGCAGATGTTATTCTTGTTAAGGGCGACCTTGAAAATCTCTTTGCATTGTTTAAGATATCTAAGAAAACAATTCGAATTATAAAGCAAAATATTTTCTGGGCATTCTTTTATAATGCAGCTGCTATTCCCGTCGCAGCAGGAGTTTTGGCTCCCTGGGGTATAATAATTTCACCTGTTGTAGCCTCGATGTTTATGGCTCTTAGTGACGTTATTACGGTTTTAGGCAACTCTTTAAGAATAAAAAAAATTAAATGCTAATTATATGGTTTTTTAATAGTTTAATTAGGGTTACCATGTGGAACTCACGTGATACCATTAGCGTTATAAACAAAATATGATTATATTTGTAAGTTACGTGGTGAAAAAACAGGGAATTAGAAAGGAAGGAGAAAAAAGCTTTATATTTCTTCTAAAAACCCGGGGTCTGGCAAACCATTTTTTCTAATTAACAAGTTTTTTAAGAAAGATTTACTAATTAACATTTAAAGACAACACTCTAAAAAGGAGAATAATAAATTGAAGAAGTTAAGTGCTTTAGTTATAGTTTTTGCTCTCATGTTCGCTATCGGTTCGAGCTACGCTCAACCGCAGCTGACATTTCACATAAAGGGAGCCTATAACCTTCCACTTCCTGATTTAAAGGGAGATTTAAATGATTCAGCTGATAATATAAATACACTTGGTATAAAGAATGGGTTTGGATTCGGCGCTGATGGCAAATACTATCTGGGCAAGAAAAGAAACGTTGGTATTACGCTTGATTTAATGTATAACATGTTCATGAATAATGAAGATACTGTTAATAATCTTGGCAGAGATGTCAAGAATAAGCTCAATGCTTTTACAGTAGGCCTAGGCGTTGAATATGCATTTATGCCAAAAGGGAAAGTAAATCCATTTATAGGCGTAGAATTTACAGGTCATTTCTTTAGCGGTAGCTTCGAATTCACCGGGCTAGATACCGCTGGAAATTCAACCACACAAACCTACGATATGAAATCAGCTTCAAGGTTCGGTGCTGCATTAGGATTCGGACTTGATTTTATGTTAAGCAAAGGCATTGGAGTAGTTGTAGGAGCTAAGTACCACCTTGCTAACCTTATCGGAAAGGAAGCACCTGACAGCACGACGACTCTTAATGCAAACGAGTATATGCTAATAGATAAGGAATATACTGTTGGGACTACAACAATTTCCTCTAAGAATATTTCTTATATTCAGCCATATCTTGGCTTATCAATATATCTTAACCAGCCGAAGAAGAAAGCAAAGAAATAATATTTAAGTATCATACTTAATAAAAAGGGGATCTGAAAAGATTCCCTTTTTTTATGCATAAACTCTTGCGGAACATTCCTGTTCCATATTAGTGTTTTGGTGACCTGGTGCACAAATGTAGGCAGCAAACCCATCTGTTTCCACTCTCTTTTTTTTCGTATTATCTGAAATAATTTCTATATAATTTTATTAATTACAGGAGAAAACAATATTAATGAGGTTAAAATCGCTCTTAATTATTCTTTTTATTGCATCAGGTGGACTCTCTTATTGTCAGCCTCAAATTACAATTCACTTAAAGGGGGGATACAATATTCCTTTAGCTGAATTGAAAGGCAACATTAACGATTCGGCTGACAGAACCAATACTTATGTAATGGCTAATGGGTATTATTTCGGTGGTGATTTAAAATATTATGTCCTGAAGGAATTAAATCTTCTGGCCACTTTTAATATTGGTTACAATATATTTACAAATACCCGAAAAAATGTTTATGGTTTTGGCAAGGATGAAAGATACAGCCTGAATGCTTTTGCATTGGGAGCAGGTTTGGAGTATTCTTTTTTACCAAAAGGCAAGGTTAACCCGTTTATTGGCTTTGACCTTACCGGCCATTTATTCAATGGCAAAAAGGAAATTGTAACTATTGCAGGGACTGTTTCAAAATTAGAGCTTAGGGGAGCTTCAAGATTTGGTATTGCAGCCGGGCTTGGTATCGAGATAGCTTTAGGTAAATGTATCGGTATTACAGCCGGGAGCAAATACCAGATTGCCAACCTAATTGGCAAAGATTCAATAAGCAACTACGCGGTGGGTAAGTTTAGCTTAGTGGATGCAGAATATACAGTTTATCTTGATAAATACCCGGCAAAGAATATTTCTTATTTACAGTTCTACACAGGAGTATCTTTTTATTTTAACCCCAGAAAAAAAGAAAAGAAATAAACTCTATAAACAAACTTAATTATTAAAAAAATGAAAAAAATAATTATCCTGCTTTATATTTTTGTTTGCAGCACATACATTTATCCACAGGGTTTTTATGCAAAGCTTGGTGCAGGATATGCGCTTGGCACAAACACTGCTCTTATTAACATTGAGTTTGATACAAATACGGTTCACGGAGATTATGGCTCATTTGGAGAGGGGTTTACCCCTAAGCTTTCATTGGGTTATATGTTTTGTAATACGATTGGCTTTGAGGTCGGCGGGACTTACCTTATCGGCAAAAAGTTTGAGCATGAACATGTATCCGGCGGCTTAACTGAAACTCACAAAATGTGGGGTGAAGGTATTCTTATATCACCTTCAATTGTTATAACCGCACCCATGAAGAGCGTAACTCCCTATGTAAGGTTTGGAGGAGTTCTTGGTCTGGTTAAACTTAAAGAAGAAGAAACCGAATCAGGCACAGGAGCCCGAACAGGAACAAATAAAATTGAACATACCGGGAATATAGGACTTGGCATATCAGGAGCGCTTGGCGTTATGTTTAAGGCGGGAAAAATGCTTAACATTTTCGCAGAGATACATGGTCAGGGCATGAATTATGCACCCGGACAAAGAGAAAACACAGAAACATTTAGCGGAGAAACTCCAGACCCTGTCATTACCTATGAAGAAGAATTCCCAACTAACACAAGCAATACAAGCCTGACCCCAAGAATTCCTTTTAGCAATTATGGAATTAATGTAGGGGTTAATTTAAATTTCGGAAAATCGGGTAAAACTAAAAAATAAATACTAATGCTTGGAGACGACTCACTGAGCCGTCTCTTCAATTTTTTCAATGCAATTTAGCTCGTTAAATACAATGGTTTACTACTAGCTGCTGGCAATTTTATCGATTGTAAAACCCCTTTGGAAGTATTAATTTTGCCTGTCACAAAACAATCGGATAAATAGCAGGCAGGACATTAAAATGTAGTTATTATGAAGAAAACTTTGATACTTTTTTCAGCCCTTCTTGTCCTTTCAAATTATTCATTCTCACAAAAAAAATTTACAGTAAATATTTACGGAGGCTACACACTTCCTCTTGGTGATTTGCATGGCAATTTTCCCGATACACTTGGTTCTGCCGGTATTGATTTCCGGAAAACTAAAACGTTGTTGACCTCTTATGGAATTAATATTGGCGTCCAGGGAAAATATGTAATTGATTCATCCGGCAGCGCACGCGTTACAGCAGGGGCAAACTATAACACGTTTTCCGGTTCTCATGATTATTCAGGTGTGACAACTTATAAAAATAAAGTTAATATAATTACTTTGAGTGCCGGAATTGAATATGTAATAAATCCAGTGAAGAAATATGTTCCTTTTTTAGGGCTGGAGCTTGCCGCAAATTTCTTCGGGGGAGATATTGAAGGCTCGGGTGATACAACTGTTACATTGACAAGAAAGTCCGAAACCAGATATGGAGT
>DASXTZ010000469.1:0-3368 GCA_036505135.1 Ignavibacteria bacterium | reverse complement strand
AATGGTTGGCTTGCTGCATGCCCTGCCAAAGACAAAATTATATAAGAAATTAAAAAAAGACGGAAGAATATTAAATGCGGCAACCGGAAATAATACAGATTCCACTCTGAATTTCATACCTGTTTTAAATAAGGAAACATTGATAGAAGGATATAATAAAATACTAAATACTATTTATAACCCGAGAAACTTTTACAACAGAATAATCATTTACTTAAATGAATACAAAGAATTTGCCAAAGGTTCAAAGTTCTCATTTAGGCTTAAGATAATGGCAATCTCAAAATCGATATGGTTAATGGGTGTTGTTGAAAAAGGGAAGCTGTATTTCTGGAAAATGATCTTCTGGACTCTTCTGCACAAACCAAAAATGATTTCGGAAGCAATTACTCAATCAATTTACGGCTACCATTACCGGACTGTATTGCTGAATAACAGAAATGAATAAAACAAATCACAAATGTTTTTTGTTCTAAATATTAATCTGTATATTAAAAAATTAAATTAGATTAAATCAAAAAGTTATGCTTAGATACAAAGATGATATCAAAACCCTGATCTATATGGCACTGACAACAGGCCTGTTAATCCTTCAATGGACTACTATTGGCGTCCATCCTGTCACATATATAATTTATTGTTTCCTTTCCGTTGCCGTTTCGGTTATTACACATAACCATAATCATGTACGAATATGGAAATCGGATATTATGAATATTCTGCAGGACTGGTGGCTAACGGTATTCTACGGATTCCCGGTTTTTGCATGGATTCCAACTCACAATAAAAATCACCACAAGATGAATAACCGCTTAGGAGATTATACAATTACATGGAGGTTCAGTGAGAAGAATAATTTTATTACTCTTTTATCGTATCCAACTATAAGCGGATTTTATCAGCAAAAAGCAATACGAGATTATCTTAAAGTACAATTTAAAAGCAGCAAAGGAAGATTTTTTCTTTCTATTTCCCAATATCTGATATTGATTTTATGGGTAGGCGCTGCGCTGCTGATTGATTGGGAAAAGGCAATTCTTTTTGTAATAATCCCTCAGCAAATCTCACTTTTCAGCGTTTTAATATTTAATTACGTCCAGCATGTTCATGCTAACGAGGAATCTGAATGGAATCATTCCAGGAATTTTACAGGGTTTCTTAATTTTTTGCTATTCAATAACGGTTTTCATACTGCGCACCATGAAACCGCCGGGCTCCATTGGAGCCAGGTACCGGCCGAGCATAAAAAAATCGACCATCTTATTGATGATTCGTTAAAAGAAAGAAGCTTCTGGTGGTATATATTCAGAAATTATGTGTTAGGCTTATTTAACAGGAAATACAAAACCAATTCTATGCGTCTGCAAAGGATTGAAGCCGAACGCAAAGCTCAGCAGGCTCAGAGTAATGTTGCCATTGCATAAGTTTCTCATTCCAAAGATGTAGTTCTCTTTTCATCCATTGGTGTAGTTGAATAATCTCCGCCATCCCTTAATTTTGTAACATGGAAATAATAATAATATTTTTCATTGCTCACTGGTATCTTTCTTTATTTTCACAATCCTTTTTGCAGCACAGGTATGCATCGCACGGAGCCTTTACAATGAACAAATTCTGGGAACGCTTTTTTTATGTATTTGCTTACATCACACAGGGCTCCTCATATATGAGCGCGCGGGCATACGGAATTCTGCACAGAATGCATCATGCCTATGCTGATACTGATAAAGACCCGCATTCTCCCAAACACTTTTCAAACCTGTTTTCAATGATGTGGCACACCAAGAATGTTATTAAGGGCATTATGAAAAACCGGATAGAAACCGAGGAACGGTTTACTAAAAATCTCCCGGACTGGCCGCTGATGGATAAATGGGGCAGGTCCATGGCCAACAGAATAATGTTTACCGGTTTATACACGGGATTTTATGTTCTTTTTGCACATCATTGGTGGCTATTTGCACTGGTTCCTGTTCATATATTGATGGGCCCGATTCATGGCTCAATCATTAACTGGTTTGCCCACAAATATGGAAAAGTAAGCTTTGATGTGAACAATACATCCAGAAATTTTATGCCCTTTGATGTTTTGATGCTGGGGGAGGACTACCATAACAATCATCACAAGTTTCCTTCAAGTGCTAACTTCGGCTTCAAATGGTATGAAATAGACCCTATTTATTACATAATGCTCATGCTCGAATTTGCGGGTGTCATCAAGATACGCAACAAAGGCAGATACATTGCCGGTGAATATTAACTCCCCGTTGTTTAGTTGTTTTTCAGCCATATATGCTTTGCTGAATAAAAAAGTTTATCTTCAAAATTTAAAAATTATTACAATAACTAAAAAACAAACAAAATGAAAAAAGAAATATTCAAATTAATACTTCTCAGCCTGGTAGTATTTTACGCCGGGTGTGGTGAAGAAGAAATTACAAATCCGCCGCCTACGGATACCAGCACAGTCAACTATAACAATCTCATAATTTCGGAAAGAACTATTCCGTTTGACTCTGCACTAAGTGGAGTCGACTTATATAATGGAACAATAGTACTGGATGGAAGTCCAATTAAGGATGCTAATTTGGTAGACTCGATTGCCTTTAATGATTCTGCCTTCTATTTCAGGTCAGGCGATTTGTCTGATATACCGGTACCGGGCTATCAAACAAGGTTTGCTAAGATTTTTCTGTATTCAAATATTTCACAAAATCAATTTGACACTATTAAGGTAATGCCGGATTCAGATTCTTTACTTACCGAAAGTGACTTTAACTTAGACGCTACTGAAGGATTTAGAAGCCCACAGCTAACCAAGCCGGTATATGGATTTTACTTAGCGGGTAAATATAATAATCATGTAACCACAAACCGTGTATTCGGACTGTTGTATGTTGATTCAACATGGTATGAACCATCAGGATTCAAATTAAGATTTGATGTTAAAATAAATAAAGCAGGGAATAATTCTTTTAAATCTCAATAAACCGGAGGGAAAGGAAAATTATGAATCCTCTGAAAAAATATGAGAAAGTAAATGTAGACCTGGATTCTCAGTTTGAAGACCACCGGGTAAACACTGTAATAGGTATAGCTTTTCTTATCATATGGATATTATCAATTTTCTTATATAAACAGGTTTAAAAGAGGTTATTATTATTCAATAACATTAAATTGAGTAAAAATGAGAGTAAATCCTAAAGATCAATTTTCTCTTGAAGCCGACAAGCACAGAGATTATCTGTTCAGATTTGCATTTAAACTAACCGGAAATAAAGACGATGCTGAGGACCTTGTCCAGGAAACATATGTAAGGGCATACCTGTATTTTTATAAGTATGAGCTGGGCAGTAATTGCAGGGCGT
>DASXTZ010000468.1:0-3606 GCA_036505135.1 Ignavibacteria bacterium | reverse complement strand
TGTACGGATTGAAAAATCTACTTTTTTCCTGGGCCGGGAGCTTCTGGTTGTAAAAGAAAAATCGGGGCTTATTAGATTCAGGAAGAAGATATTTATACTGCTTTCAAGAAATTCACAAAGAGTCACTGAATTTTTTAATATTCCAAACGACAGGGTTTTTGAAGTAGGATCACAAATCCAAATCTAATTCTGTATATAATCTTATTACAGATAAGTTCAATATGTTTACGAGACCCTTCGCTATGCTCAGGGTTAGACTAATAGCCCGCTTGTCTTACCTCATCTTCATCCATTCCAAAATAATGTGCAACTTCATGGATAATTACTTCTTTAATTTTATCAAATAATTCTTTTTTACTGTTACAAAATGATTCAATATTTTTTTGAAATAGAATTATTCTATCGGGAGTAACATTTCCATACCATGTATTTCTATGAGTGTAGGGCACACCGGAATACAATCCCAGCAATGAATATTTGCTGCTTAAATTGAGTCTTGCCATATCATTTTCCGAAGGATACGGCTCTGAAATGAAAACAAGGTTTTCAATCTTACTTTTAAAATTCCCGGGAATAGCTTCGAGAGCCTGTTCCATCATTTCATGAAATTCTTCTTCACTAACTCTAAACATTATTCAATAAACTTAAATGGCTGAATTATTTGAACGACACGAAAGCGCTCGCTGTA
This sequence comes from Ignavibacteria bacterium, assembly GCA_036505135.1. Taxonomy (GTDB): domain Bacteria; phylum Bacteroidota; class Ignavibacteria; order Tepidaquicellales; family OLB5; genus DASXTZ01. Next base: position 2,918 of record DASXTZ010000468.1, on the reverse strand, counting down.
TTTATATTTTTTAGTATACTGTGAAAGATTTGATTTAACCCATTTTTCCATAATATCCTGATCGCTGAATTGCGACCTATGCTTCCGTATCAGTTCGATTTTATTTTTTATAAAATGGGTAATGTTTTCGAAATGATTGGGCTTATCAGTTCCAAAGAAATAAAATTTTTGAACAGGATGCGATTTACCGGGCAGCATATAACGATTTCTTGCAGCAAATACAGCATCAAAAGCCGCTTCAGCTATTGCACGATGATCTCTGTGGTTTAAATTAACGCTTTCAAAAGAACGGTTTGCAGGGTCGAAGGAAAATACAATTTCAGGCTTGACCTGTTTGATTATCTTCGCAATTCTATCCCTCAGCTTTTCATCATTTTTCAAATATCCGTCTCTATAATGGAAAAAATACACTTTTCTAATCCCAAGCATTTCAGCCGCTTTCATTTGTTCTTTATATCTTATTTTCACCCGTTCAAGGCGGGGTTTATGGCCTATTTTAAAGCCATTTTCGCCATTTGTAGCCACGATTAGATAAATTTGGTAGCCCTTTTGCTTAAATTTAAAAATTGTCCCGCCGCACGCAAATTCCACATCGTCAGGATGGGCGGAAACTGCAAGGAGAATTTTATTCATCTTTTATAACGCTCCAGTGTAAAGCTTTCACCAAGATACAGCTTTCTGACCATTTCATCGTTAGCCAGCTCGAGGGAGCTTCCCTGACGAAATATTTTTCCTTCTATTAAAATATATCCTCTATCAACTATGGATAAAGTTTCGTGCACATTGTGGTCTGTTATAAGAACACCGATTCCTCTTTCTTTAAGCTTCGAAACAATTCTCATAATTTCCTCAACTGCAATGGGGTCTATTCCTGCAAAAGGTTCATCTAAAAGAATAAATTTAGGGTCGGTTGCTATCGATCGCGCTATTTCTGTCCGCCTGCGCTCTCCTCCTGAAAGAGTATAACCTTTACTATCGGATAAATGAGTTAGCCCAAATTCTTTCATCAGTTTATTTACTTTATCTTCCCGTTCAAAATCTTCCAGGTTCATAAATTCCAGAACTGAATATATATTTTGATAAACAGACATCCTTCTGAAAATCGATGCTTCCTGCGGCAGGTAGCCTATTCCCATCCTGGCCCGTTTATACATCGGGAAATGAGAAATATCTTCATCATCAATATAAGTATAACCGGAATTTTGCTGTATCATCCCTGTTATCATATAAAACGTAGTCGTTTTCCCCGCTCCGTTCGGACCAAGCAAACCCACAATCTCTCCCTGCTTCACAGAAATACTAACATGATCAACAACTGAGCGTTTGTTATATATTTTTACGAGGCTATCCGCCCTTAAAATTGGTGGCTTCAATTTTTTTTTGATTTGATTATCTGAACTAATTCCATCAAAATTTCTCCGCTCTTACCCTGGAGCATCTCATCAACATCGTATGTTAATACAGTTGGCTTAATATTAATTTCAACTACATATGCATGTGATTGTTTCGCAATCATTGGAAGCATTGCAGCCGGATAAACCTCAGCTGAAGTTCCAATTGAAAAAAATACATCTGAATTCATTGCGCAATCTTCAGCATGTCTTAGTGCGTCCATTGGAAGCATTTCTCCGAACCAAACTACATCAGGCCTAATCAACCCGCCGCATTTTTCGCATTTCAAAACAGATCTTTCTTTTACATCTACCTCATCATAAAATGTCTTGCAATTCAAACAGAAATTTCTTTCAATATTGCCATGCAATTCTGTTACTTTATTGCTTCCTGCCCTATTGTGCAGGTTATCGATATTTTGCGTAATAAGATTAAACTCTTTAAAAATTTTTTCCATTTCAGCAAGTGCATAATGTCCAGCGTTAGGTTTAACATCCCGCATAATTTCACGCCTGTGCTGGTACCAGCTCCAAACAAAATCAGGATCTGACATAAAAGCCTCGAAATTTGCCAACTGTTCGGGGCGGTATTTTTCCCATATACCTCCAGGATCGCGAAAAGTTGGCACCCCGCTTTCGGCCGAAACACCTGCTCCTGTAAGTGCTGAAACATTTGTTGCACTCAGCAATCTTTCTATCAGTTCATCAGAAAACACAATTATTGTCTGCTCCTGCGTATAATAGTTAACATTTCTCTAACTGCATCATACAGCCCTATAAAAACTGCGCGGGCAATTATCGAATGGCCTATACTTACTTCCTCAATGTCTTCTATGTTTGCAATCGGTATTATGTTCAGATAATTTAACCCATGCCCCGCATTGACCCTAAGCCCTAGTTCTCTTGCCAATTTAGCAGTTTGCCTTATTTTTTCAAGCTCGGTAATTCTTGCATCGCCATCTTTTACAATCGAATATTTTCCCGTATGGATTTCAATCATATCAGCGCCAACTTCAAGTGAAACATCAACATTATCCGGATGCGGTTCAATGAAAATGCTTACCTTAATGTCATTTTGTTTTAAAGACTCGATTGCATTCCCAATTTTATCCTGATATCTTATAATATCAAGGCCGCCTTCGGTTGTAACCTCTTCTCGTTTTTCAGGAACAAGAGTTACCATATATGGTTTAATTTCACCGGCTATCTTAATCATTTCATCTGTTGCAGCCATTTCAAGATCAAGCTTGGTTTTAACAGTATCTTTTAATATCCTGACATCACGGTCAATAATATGCCTTCTATCCTCGCGAAGATGGCAAACAATGCCATCAACACCTGCCAGCTCACAAATGGCAGCTGCTGCAACGGGATCAGGCTCTTCTTCTTTTCTGGCCTGCCTCAGGGTTGCAATATGATCTATATTAATACAGAGTCTCATTTCTTAATATTTATTTAATTAAAAAATAGTTTAAAAAAAGATTCCGGCCCAATTCCATATGAACCGGATTTATATCGTAAGACTGA
>DASXTZ010000467.1:0-5731 GCA_036505135.1 Ignavibacteria bacterium | reverse complement strand
AGGCAAAAGACCTCATCATATTGTTTGAAGATTGCTCTGGTATAAAATTTTTAAACCAGTTCTTGCCAAGAATCTCTTTTTTTTCATATCCAAGAATTTCGCACCCTTTTTTGTTTATTACTTTAACGCTTCCGTCTTCATCCAGAACAATAATCATCACACCGGCAATCTCGAGATATTTATTGCTGCGGCTTCCCTGTCTTTCAAATTCTTCGGAAAGCTCTATATGTTCTGTAATATCGGTTAAAGTGCAGATATAATAAGAAATGCTCCCGGAGTGGGTTTTACATATGATCCGGTTAGATAAATATTTTTTTCTGCTGCCTTTTTCAATTTTTTCTTCCGATACATAGAGTCCTTTCTTTTTGGCTTTCTGCAGGGATTTAATAAACAGGTCATATTCTTTTTTATTCAGCAGTTCCTTAACAGGTTTTCCATTATAATCGCAGGGGTTTTTATTATTTAAAGATGAAAAAGCTTGATTAACTTCCTGATAAAAAAACTCTTTATTGTTGTTTTCTTTTATTAAACATACGGGGGTATCAAGATTATCAAAAATAATTTTATGATTTCCGTTTTCAAGCCCGAACTCTTTTGAATTGATTTGCTTAGATGATAATATTTTCTTCGATCGTTTACCCGCGATTTGGTGCATTCTATCCTATAGCCGTTTAAATAAAATATTTTGTAAAATTATTAATATCATTTTTGCAAAAAAAAATCCTAGTGATGTAAATTCCATTGAGCGTATTAATAGTAGTATAATTTTTGAAGCAAGGATTTTGAGCTTATAGTAGAACTATCCCCAACATCAGAAATAATAACATTCCGACACAGATTCCTGACTGCTCTATTTAAGATTTCATTTTCGTACCCGGCTATTCCCCATTTGAAACAAACAGCGGGAGAGAAAATACTATTTAGAAACGCTTTCCTGCGGGGCATTGGTACCTTCCTGTACAAAAAGCAAAATTTCATTCACCACCAAATGAATAAAAAAATGCCCCAATTTAAAGAGTTACTACAAATTTATATGGTTTTTTCACAATTTCCAAAATAGAATTAGGTAATTATAATAATTATAAGTATAACATAAATTTATAAGTTACGGTATATCAAATATTTAATTATAAATATTATATTTAGTAAGTTTTGGTCCTTAAAAAAGAATGCCGAAGCTTTAAAAAACTCCGGCATCATGATAAACGGGAAAAATGCATTTCAATTATATTTCGTAAGCTGTTTCTCCGTGAAGCACTTTATCCAAACCTAATTGTTCTTCTTCGGCGGTTAACTTAACCGGTGTAATTTTATTAATAATCCATAACATTATATAAGTAAATACGAAAGCATAAACAGAACTTATAAGAACTGCAAGCAGCTGAATTCCAAAGAATTCTCCGCCGCCATGTAATAATCCGTTAGTGCCCGCTGCATTTACAGTAACAGTTCCAAACACACCTAACATTATTATTCCAATCATTCCGCCAACACCGTGAACGCCCCATACATCAAGTGCATCATCCCACTGCAGCTTATTTTTAAGTGCAACAGCAAAGTAGCAAACAATCCCTGAAACAATTCCTATTGCAACAGCGGCTTTTACTGTTACGTAACCAGCAGCCGGAGTTATGGTAGCAAGCCCTGCGACTGCTCCTGTCAATAAACCAACAAATTTTGGTTTTTTTTCAAGCCACCACGCCAAAAGCAGCCACACAATTGCGGCAAATGAAGCTGCAACATCAGTGTTTAAAAAAGCCTGCGCGGTTACAGAATCAACGGCAAATTCACTCCCCGCATTAAAGCCATACCATCCGAACCAAAGCAATCCGGTACCAAGCGCTATTAAAGGAATGCTATGCAGACCCGGGTCGGCAATTTTTCGCTTACCGACATAAAATACCGAGGCAAGCGCCGCAAATCCTGCTATGTTATGAACAACAATACCTCCTGCAAAATCTTTAACTCCCCACTTTGCAAGAATACCGCCGCCCCATATCATGTGAACAAATGGAAAATAAACAAGCAGCAGCCACAAAACTAAAAATATTAAATATGCGGAAAAACGAATTCTGTTTGCAAAAGCGCCGGTTATGAGTGCAGGCGTAATAATTGCAAACATCATTTGATAAGCAATAAATACAAGCAGCGGAATGGAAGGGTTCATGGGAGCCGGTGTATCGGGACCAACGCCGGAAAGAAATGCCATCTTGAAGTTGCCAATAATTCCAATAAAATCCGTTCCCGAGCTTAAGTCTCCGCTAAAACACATGGAGTAGCCAACAAGCCACCACAGCACAGTTGTAACACCCATTGATACAAAACTCTGGATCATGATACCCAGAACATTCTTTCTGCCAACAAGTCCTCCGTAAAAAAATGCAAGCCCCGGTGTCATCAGCATAACAAGGCTTGTAGCCAAAAGCATAAAGCCTGTATTTCCAGTATCAAACATCTTTATTCCCTCCTTTTGGTTATGAAAAAAATACCATGAATTTGATCTCTAAAATTAAAGGGGTGAGCAGCAATACAAACTTATCGTTTATAATTTTATAAAAATATGATTAAAATCCTGTTTTTACAATTGTAAAGTTGGTAATTTTACGTCGATAACAATAAATTTACATAATAAAATCTAATTATATGAAAAAAACATTCCTGTTTAGCTGCATAAGTATTTTTATATTCACTAATCTGCTTACCTTAAATAGCCAGGAAACCTCAGGCAAATTATTTCGGGGTTTGCCGGAAGGATTGACTATAAGCGGCTATACCGATATTTATATAGCTTATGATAACGATAAGAATGTTTCGCCGCGGTCATTATCTTCTATAGCGCCATACAGGGATGAATTCAGGCTGAACCTTGCTCAGATTTCTGCAAAGTATGCTAATGAAAAAATAAGAGCGGCAATAACATTGCAATATGGCGATGTGCCCCGCCTTAACTGGCCATCGGATAACCAGTTTATTCAGGAGGCAAATATTGGTTTTTCTCCTTCAAAAAATCTGTGGATCGATGCCGGTTACTTTTTAACTCATATAGGCGGGGAAGGAGTAATACCCAAATATAATTTTTTCCAATCGTTTGCACTTTGCACTTATTATGAACCACTATTCCAGGCAGGCGTTAAATTATCCTACACCGGAAAGAAGTTTTATTGCGGGCTGCACCTACTGAACGGCTTCAATGTTCTTTCCGATAACAATAAAAATAAATCTTTCGGCATTACTCTTGGCTATAAGCCAAACGATAAAATGGATTTTACATATAATAACATAATTGGAAACGAACAGCCTTATTCCTTTCCCGGCAAAACAAGATTTTATAATAACCTGATTTTAAAATTTTATCCCCATAAAAAGATTGATGTAATACTTTGCGGGGACTTGTGCTACCAGGAAAAATCAAAAATTAAAGACACCACCGAAGCTGCAACAATGTTTTCAGCATTTGCATCGGTAAGATTTCATGCAACGAAAAATTTTTCTATTTCAGCACGCGGCGAAATCCTGCAGGATAAAAATGGGTTTATGACAGGCCGGTTTATTGATACCGATAGCACCTTAACAGGCTTAAAAGTATTTGGCATTACAGGAGGAATGGAATTTAATCCTGTATCCAATGCATATATCAGGCTGGAGACAAGATATCTCGCAGCAGATACCAAACAAAAAATATTTTTTGAGAATAGTAATAGTAAGGTAGAGGTGATATTATCTTCGGGGCTTGAGTTTTGATTACAAGGGAACATTAACCACACACTCTGAACCCCCGGGCTGAAGCTGCGAAAAACTGACTGTTCCTCCAAGCTGGTACACTCTTTCCTGAATTCCAATAATGCCAAAAGATTTAGGGTCATCCAGCTTTTCCATTTCGATGCCTTTACCGTTATCGTTTACTTCCAGGCGTATACTCCCATTCATAAAGTTAAGCAAGAGCTCTGCTCTATCCGCTTTCGAATGCCTTGAAATATTTGTAAGGAGTTCCTGTATTATACGGTAAATGGCAAGTCCTGTTTTTGGCGGTATTTTTGAATCGTCACCAGTAATTCTAATATCGCACTTTATGCTGCTTTTGTTAGAAAAATTATCAACCTGCCAGTTAACAGCCTCGATTAAGCCAAGCCTTTCGAGCACGTCGGGACGAAGGTCTGTTGTAATCCTTCTCATATTTGAAAAAACTTCGTCTATTTTACTAATAACCAGCTTAAGCTCCGTATCAAATAAGCTTCTATCTATTTCAGCTTCCCTGTTAGCCAGCTTCTTAAGGAGTAATGACAGGGTTAGTTTTAAGCCGGTTAAGTCCTGTCCAAACTGGTCATGCAGCTCGCGTGATATTTCCCATCTTTCATCCTCACGGATAGATTCTAAATGCGCGGCCAGCGCATGAAGCTTTTCATTTGTATTTCTAAGCTTTTCTTCATACAAAATTTTATCTGTAATATTATAAAGGATCCCCTCAATTGCATAAGGCACTTTAGCGGAATCGGCGAGAACTATTGCGCTCAGCTTTACCCATTTCTTATTGTTATGTTTATCAAGAATAGGGTATTCAGAAGCAATGTGGTGGGAATTCTTTTTTGCAGAATTCATTTCATTAGGCTTAAAAAATACATTGTACAGCATCGGATTAGTGTAGAACTCATCAGGTGTGTGGCCCGTAATATCAATGCAAGCATTATTTATGAAATCGAAAGTATTATCGATATATGAAAACTTAAAAATAATGTCTTTGGAATTTTCTGCAAGCCTGTAATATTTTTCTTTAAAGTCCTTTAGCTTCCGTTCTGCGTCATAACGGTACATTGCATTCCTGATATTTACATTCAGGTCGCGATCATCAACGGGCTTTGAAATAAAACCGTAAGGATTTGTAAATTTAGTGCGTTCAACAGTATCAACATCAGAGTGAGCCGTTAAATAAACAACGGGGATTGAATATTTATCATTTATTATATGAGCGCTTTCTATTCCATCATATTCACCCTTAATTATAATGTCCATCAGAACCATATCCGGGAGCTTTTGCTCTATCAGTTTTAATGCCTGCTGGCAATTTGATGCAATGCCTGTAACCGTATAGCCAAGCTTTGTCAGCCGTGAAGCAATATCCTTAGCAATTATCGCTTCATCTTCAACTATCAATATGCTGAATGCTGTATTTTCTTTATTCACATTCACCTCTGTAAAGAACAATAATAATAATATAAACTCTTGATTCCTATAGTATTAAATACTACTGAGCTGTAGTTAAAAATACTACAAAACTATCATATGGTTGTTTATTTTCCTTAAAACAAATAACTATTATATTATTATAAATAAATATAAGAAAACACTAAAAATCAAATAACCGAATTAAATAAAAATCCTGCATTAAATCGAAGCCCTTTAACATGCTTTCAATGTAAAATGAAAAAAAATATTAAAATATTAATTGTTGATGATGACCCCATGCAGGTACAATTAATCGATGAGCTTCTTAAAAATGAAGGTCATGAAACATTTTCGGCATGCTCAGCCTGCGAAACCCTTGAGGCTCTGAAAAGTAAAAACATCGATATTGTTTTGCTTGATGTTAATCTTGGAAGCGATAACGCCGCAGAATTATTAAATATTGTAAAGCCTAAAGGAAAGATAAATAATCCGTTTGTATTATTAATTTCCGGGTATGAATACGACAATAAATTTATTGGCCGTCTTATAAAAGAAGGAGCTGACGGATTTA
>DASXTZ010000466.1:0-16671 GCA_036505135.1 Ignavibacteria bacterium | reverse complement strand
GATACGGGAGGTTCGATCCGGCAGCCTGCTGCATTTTGCGGAGTTGTAGGATTAAAGCCCACCTATGGCAGAGTTTCCAGATATGGACTTACCGCTTTCGCATCCTCATTTGATACCATTGGACCATTTGCAAATTCAGTTGAAGATGCAGCGTTGATTCTTGAAATGATGGCCGGTTGGGATAGGAATGATTCTACAAGCGTAAAAAATCCGGCAGTACATTACACTTCCGTATCAGAGGAGAAGTTAACACCGGGGGAAATTACCATTGGTTATATTGATGAGTTTATTAACAACGCTGGTTTGCAGGATGAAATAAAAGAGCGAATATTTGAAATTATTGATCTTCTAAAAAAAGAGGGTTTTAAAATAAAAGAAATCCATTTGCCCCATGCTAAGTATTCGATACAAACTTACTATATTTTAACAACAGCAGAAGCATCAAGCAATCTTGCAAGATATGACGGGGCACGATATGGTGTCAGGGCAAAGGAAGCTGCTGTAACCGAAGACATGTATGTGAATTCAAGGACTGAAGGATTTGGAAATGAAGTGAAGCGAAGGATAATGCTTGGAACATATGTTCTTTCAGCCGGATATTATGATGCTTATTATAAAAAAGCGCAGAAAGTGCGCCGGCTTATAAAAGAAGATTTTGAAAAAGCTTTTGAAAAAGTAGATTTAATTATTTCACCTGCTACTCCAACAACAGCTTTTAAGATCGGGGAAAAGGCAGATGATCCGCTTGAAATGTATCTGAATGATATTTTTACTACTTCTTCAAATCTTTCGGGAAATCCGGCTATCAGTATCCCTGCTGGAAAAGATACAAAAGGATTACCAATTGGTTTACAGGTAATCGGTAAAGATTTTGATGAGGCTGGCGTTATGAAACTCGCTAGTCTTATTATGCATAATTGCTAACCTGGAACCCTTCAACATCTCTTATGCTTAAATGCATATTTTCCTTTAACTGCATAAATATCACTTCTTTTTCATCCCCAAGATACCATGCCTTGCTTTTTCTGAACTTAAAGCCTTTTAATATATCGGCATCAAGAAGGCTTTTTACCTTACTTACATCATCGGGATTGTTTAAGAATATTCCTCTTACTATACATTCCCTTTGATTCATGTAATAGTCAATTCTGAAATCAACTGAAATATTCTTTAATGCATTTATTGCCTTGGTAAGCTGTTCTTTTGTCATACTGTAAAAATAGTTAAAATGAAGTTTCTTTTAAAGTCAGCAAGAAGGCTATAAATTATTTGAAATTAGTTTATTATACTTGCAAAAATGCCAGGGGAGATAAACATCATAGGAATAGGAGGCAGCCTTGAAGAACATTCTTATTCTTTAAACATTTTAAAATTTGCACTTAGTGAGCTTGCTAATTTAGGCGCGAAAACTGATCTCATTGATATAAAAAAGCTAAATTTACCTCTATATGACCCAACAATAGAACAGGATACAGGTAACAATTTCAAAGAGTTGGTTAGCAATATTCATAAAGCAGATGCATTAATTTTCTCATCACCCGAATACCATGGAACTGTTAGCGCTTCATTTAAAAATTTTATTGACCACCTTGAAATCCTTGCCTTATATGAGCCACCTTATCTTACAAGAAAACCAATAGGATGCATATCGGTTGGAGGCGGCTATAATTCCGGGGTTTTCACACTGAATACACTGGTTAGCATTGTTCATAACCTTCGCGGTATAACTGTATCAAGCAACCTGGCAATCCCTAATATTAAACAGGTTTTTGATGGTAACGATAACATTACGGATGAGGGTATAAAAAGAAGATTAAAGAGACTTTCTGAAGATATTTATTTTGTTGCTTCAAAATTGGCTTAATACACCAACATAAATTAAAATGAAATTTATGAGAAATTACATTTCAAAAAGTAAAATCCTTTTTATTATCCCTGTGCTATGGATGATATTGTTTGCATCAGGATGGCTTCAATTGCAGGAGGAGAAAAAGAATAATGTAAAGATGAAAATTGAAAAGGATAAAAAAGCACCAGAAGAAACAGATAAGCAAGGTCCTGCCGATACAGTTAAGATAGGTGCATATGTTCTTTCGATATATGACCTTGATTTCCCTTCAAATAAAGTGAGTTCAGATTTTTATATATGGTATAACGCTAAAAAAGACAGCCTGAACCTGGTAGAAAATTTTGAGATCATCAACGCTATCGAAAGTAATAAATCACATGTAACGAACGAGAAAAGGGATGACTTAATATATCAAACTTTCCGGGTTAACAGTGTAATAAAAAAACAATGGGATATTGCACATTTTCCTTTTGATAAACAGAACATTGAAATAAACATTGAAGATTACGATAAAGATAATAAAAAACTTATTTTTATACCTGATACTGCAGAAAGCAAGCTTGATCCCGATGTTAACCTGAGCGGCTGGAAGATTACTGATTTTGGGATAAAGGTTAATGACCACGTTTATGAAACAAACTATGGTGACCCAGAGCTCAAGCCGGGCGATTATTCCACCTATTCGCGCGTGGTTATTTACTCAACTATTGAGCGTGACGGCAACGGTATTTTCTTTAAGCTGTTCATTGGGTTGTTTATATCAGTCTTAATGTCTCTGGTTTCATTTTTTATAGACCCTTCAGACCTTGACCCCCGGTTTGGACTTCCTGTCGGCGCTATTTTTGCCGCCATTGCAAGCCAGTACGTTATTACCTCAACACTACCGCAAAATAGCAGAATTACTCTTGTGGATAAGCTGCATGACCTCTCATTCATATATATTTTTATAAGCATAATTGTTTCGGTTATATCCTTATATTTCAGAAAGCACGATAAAATACCAACTCATAAAAAATTGGATAAGTATAGTTTTTTAATCCTGAGCATCAGCTATATAACTATAGTAACTTATTTTGTTTTAATGGCAATTTAATTTTATACTATAATCTAGATTTCCGCTTTCGCCTGCCTGCAGCAGGCAGGCGGGAATGACAAGGAGTAAATATGACAACCAGAAGAGAATTTCTAAAAACAACTGCTGTTGCCGCGGCTGGAACACTGGTAATACCTTCGGCTATAAATTTTAATTTTGGAGAAAAACCCAAAGTTGTAATTATCGGGGCGGGGTTTGCGGGTCTGGCAGCAGCTTACAGGCTTAAACAAAAAGGTGCAGATGTTACAGTGCTGGAATCAAGAAACCGTTATGGAGGCAGAGTCTTTTCTTTTGAGATAGATAAAAAGGAAAAGCTTGTAATTGAGCTTGGCGCCGAGTGGGTTGGGGCATCACACGAAAGGCTTATTGGGCTATGCAATGAATTTGGATTGAAGCTGTTTAATAACCAGTTTGATACTCACTTAATATACGCAGGCCAGTATTATCCAAAAGGCAAGTGGGATTTTGAAGAAGGCTGGAAAGCTAAATTCAATAAGCTTATGAATGATTATAAAAATTTTACCGAAGAAGACAAGAAAAAGCTTGATAAAATGGATTGGTGGCGTTTTCTTTTGAATATGGATATCAGCGAACGTGACCTGCAGATAAGAGAGCTTATGGATAGCACCGATTTTGGCGAAACCATAAGGCAGGTTTCTGCATTTGCCGCTCTTGCAGAATATGCCGAATCAAGTGAGAAAAATGAGATGGATTATAAAATAAAGGGGGGCAACTCACGGCTTGCTGATAAGTTTGTTGATAAAATCGGAAATGAAAATATAAAGCTCAGTCATAAAGTCACCGAGATAATACAACATGATGGCGGCGTTAATGTTGTGTGTGATAATGGTACTTCCTTTGGAGCCGACAGCATTATTTGCGCTATTCCAACTTTTTCGATGAGCCGTATAAAATGGACTCCCGGCCTGCCCGAGGAAAAGCTTGATGCAATTAACTCTTTACAGTATGCCAGGATAAGCAAACATGCTGTTCTGTTTTCCGAGCGGTTCTGGAAGGATGAAGCGTTTGATATGGTTACCGATGTTTACGGGCACTATTTTTATCATGCAACAAAAAGTCAGAAGAGCGAAAAAGGTGCTTTGATTTCTTATACTATTGGTGATAAAGCAGATGTAATAAGCAGGCAGAACAAAAAATTCAGAACAAGAATGATTTCCGAAACGCTTCAGCCTGCATTTGGTGACGTATCCTCAAAAATAGTTGACCAGGTTGATTACTACTGGGGCGGTGACAGGCAAACACGCGGTGCCTACGCCCTTTATGGCAGGGGACAGTGGTTTACCGTAATGCCCGTTCTGAAAGAAAAATTTATGAACGTCCATTTTGCCGGTGAACACATTGCCGACTGGCAGGGCTTTATGGAAGGCGCAATAGTTACAGGAGAAGAAGCTGCGGATAGTATTATTGGTTGAGAAGGAATTAATATTAATTCACATTGGATGCAAGTGTCAAATGGAATCGGCGATAATATATTCGTTCGGTGCATACTTTTAATCCTCGAAGCCTTTTAAATACTCAAGGTATTCATCATCAATTTCAGAAAGGGGTTTATCGAGCACTTTTTCAAGCTGTGTAATGCCGGTTTCGTCCATTTTATAAGTTTCACGGAATAATTCATAATATTGCCTCAACAGGTCTTTTTCCTGCAAATACATTAATAAATACCGCGCCTGGGCATAGTAAAACGTGGTTCTTGTTCCGTAAAATTCATTATCATTAGCTTCCATAAGAGTTCGTAAACCGGTATATGTCTTATTCTCAAATGCTCTTCTGATTGCTGCAATTCTCCAGCTGAACTCGCCTTTTAAAATCCCGTTTTTATATGAGGCTCTCTCATGAAGCGAAGCAAAACCCTCATCAAACCAAGAGGGTATTTCGGAGAAATCGCTTCTTAAAAACCTGTGAGTAACTTCATGTGCCGTACTGCCCTTCCAGCTCACATATTTTATTACTATAACATTTTTCGAAATTTTATAGAATCCGTATGGTGATAGGTCATGTTCAGGAATGTCATAATTAGAAAGGGCAAATTTTTTATACCGCTTGTAATCCTCGAAAAATATAATGGGAGTAATGTTTTCGGGTATTTTATCAACATAGTGGTTCATCATTGCATTTATTGTATTTTTAATGTCACTCACAATTAAAGAGCGGGTTAGGTTATCCTCAAGCTCAGAAAATATCACAAAGTATTTATATCTGGTTACAGAGAATCCTTCGTTTTGAAGATGAGAAAATTTTTCTATTACTTCCTCATAATTATAGCCCTCTAATATAATTTCTAACTCTGATAGGTCAGATTTTGCTTCTGTTTTTGTGACAACGGTATCTCCGGCATCAGGCTTAATGTCCTTTTTAAATGAACAGCCTGCTGAAGCAAAGACGAAAATTAAATATATTATTGTAAAATATTTTATCATATCTTGCAATAATAACATTAAAAATTGATATTTGGTTTTATTTTTTTTTAGCTAATGAAATCAAGAATTCTCATAATATGTACAGGCAATTCCTGCCGGAGCCAGATAGCAGAAGGATTTTTGAAATCGTTCGATAGGAAACTTCAGGTTTTTTCAGCGGGAACTCACCCGGAAAACAAGGTTAACCCTTATGCAGTCAGGGTAATGAGAGAAAAGGGGATAGATATCTCCACCCAGTATCCTAAAAGTGTTAATAATTTTACACACGACTCCTTTGATTTTGTAATAACAGTATGCGATAATGCAAAGGAATCATGCCCGGTATTTGTTGGAAACGTAAAGAAAAGATTGCATGTTGGCTTTGAAGATCCTGCTCTTGCCAAAGGAACCGATGAAGAAAAGCTAATGATTTACAGAAAAACCCGTGATGATATAGAAAGGAAGTTTATGAAATTTTATAATGGCCTAATTACAACGGATTGAAACAGATTAATCGGTTTGAGAAGGATCTTTGAACATAATTACAAATGAAGTTCCGCTGCCAGTTTGCATCTCTATTTTCCCGTCTATCTGTTTTACCAATGTGGTAACAAGCTGCAAGCCCAGTGATTTTGTTTTCCTGAAGTCAATATCCCCAGGAAACCCAACACCATTATCTTTAATTTCTATCTTATAAGAGCCCTGTTGCAGGCTATTTAGAATAATATCCACTCTTCCACTTTCAATATTTATGAACGCATATTTTAAAGAGTTGGATACAAGCTCATTTATAATTAAGCCGCAAGGTATAGCAATATCAACCCCTATTAATACAGGGTCTGCCTCCACATTTAAGAATATTTTTTTGGCGTTATGTTTATAAACGTCCATCAGGTTCAAAGTAAGCTGTTTTACATAATCTGCAAAATCAACCTTCGCAAAATTTTCTGATTGGTAAAGTTTTTGGTGTACTAAAGCCATAGAACGAACCCTGTTATGGCTTTCTAACAAAATGTTATTAGCATGCTTATCATCCAAAAAGCTGGATTGCAGCTTTAACAAGCTTGAAACAACTTGTAAGTTATTTTTTACCCTGTGATGTATTTCTTTAAGAAGAACTTCTTTTTCCTTTAAAGACTGGGTTATCTTTTGTTCAGTTAGTTTTCTTTCTGTAACATCTATCAATATTCCCGAAAAATACGGCTCATGGTTCGCGGTAGTTACTTTAAACATATGGTCTTCTATCCACACATATTCACCATCCTTTTTTCTCAGCCTGTATTCCAAACTTAATACATCCTGTTCGTTTTGAGATTTCCAGACTTTAAGTTTATCTTTTACCAGAGGAATATCATCCGGGTGCATTATGCCTCCAAAGAAATAAGGTTCTTTGAATATTTCTTCCGGTGAATAACCAATCATTTCTGAAATATTTTCTGAAATGAAATCTTTTCCTTTCCCTGCCTGATAGATCACAATTTTAGGAAGATTGTTTAAAATTGTTGATAGCCTTATTTCCGTGTCCTGAATTTTTTCGAGCGCCTTCTTTTTTTCCGTAATATCTATCATAATTCCTGAAAGATACTCTTCACCTTTTTCATTTTTGATCCTGAACATGTGGTCCTCTATCCAAAAATATTCTCCGCCCGGCTGTAAAATGCGAAATTCATTTATAATAGCTCCATTGGCTCCTCCTTTATGCCATTCTTTTATATTTTCATCCATTACTTTCAGGTCTTCAGGATGAAGTAATGAAACAAATAAACCTTTATCCTTATAAAACTCTGATACCGGGTAACCAGTTATTTTTTCAATATTTTCTGAAACATAATATTTACCGCCGCCGGTTTCGTATACAGTCAGGTTTGTTAAATTATCTATTATAGTTGTTAGCCTTGTTTTGGTTTCTTCAAGTTTCTCCTCTGCAATTTTCCTGTCGGTAACATCGACAAAAAACCCGGCCCAATACTTTCGCGAATCCGTTTCTACAGCAAACATATGGTCTTCGACCCAAAGATAAGTGCCGTCTTTTCTTGTGATTCTGAATTCGCTTTTTATTGAATCAGACTCACCTTTTTTTATCCATTCATCAACTCTGTCATATACTTTTCTGCGGTCTTCCTGATGCATAAGCTCTGCAAATAATGCCTTATCGGTTATAAATTGCTGTGACTTATAACCAAGCATTTCATAAATATTATCGGATATAAAGAGAAGTTCCTTTTCATTTTCATAAAATACCACATCGGTAAGGTTATTTAATATAGAAGAAAGCCTGTGCTCAGTTTCAGCAAGTTTAATTTCCGATTGTTTTCGTTCGGTTATATCAAGCATAAAACCTGCCCAGTAAAATTTATTATCTGCTTTTACTGCAAACATTCTGTCTTCTATCCAGATATAGGTTCCGTCTTTTCTTTTGATTCTAATTTCGATCTTATTGAAAGTATTTTCCTCAAATTTATTCCAAATCTCAACTGTCTGGTCTACCTTAGGCTTGTCATCGGGATGTATAAGGCTAAGGAAAAGTCCTTTGTTTTCCGAAAGCTCCTTAGAAGAATAGCCAATCATATCGGCTATATTATCTGTGATAAATGTTCCTTCGGGGCTGGTTTCGTAAAAAACTATATCATGCAGGTTGTTTAACAGGGTGCCAAGCCGCACCTGGGTTTCATGCAGCTTTTCCTCGGCATTTTTCTTTTCCGTTATATCCGCAATTTGAGCTATGAAAAAATCAGGTTCGTTATTATCTTTATAAGTTATGTTAACATGTAAATTTGCAAATACAACCGATCCATCCTTTTTAAGATATCTTTTTTCGATCGAATAGCTTGAACGTTTGCCTTCCAGAGTTTCCCTGTAAAGCTTAAGGTAACGCTCAAGATCATCGGGATGAGTTATTTGCTGAAAGGTTAATCTCTCCAGCTCCTCTTTATTATAGCCAAGTATGCTGCAGAATGCCTTGTTCACCCGTAAAAGTTTTCCCTCAAGTGAAACAATTAACATTCCGATGGGAGCATTTTCAAATATGGCAAAAAGATTCTTCTCACTCCTTCGCAATGCTTCTTCTGCTAGCATCCTGTCAGTAATATCTCTTCCGATTGTCTGGTACTCAATTATGTTTCCTGCTTTATCGGTAATTGCCTTATCCGTCCATCTTAAGAACCTTGTTTCTCCGCCGGGCATTATTACTCTATGAGTAAACTGACCTATCGGATTTTGCGCTGAAAGCTTGCTGAAAAATTTTCTGAAGCGGATCTTATCTTCTTTTGGCATATCGGGTACAAAGATGTTGCCTATAAGCTCTTCACGTTTCTTCCCAAAGAAGCTGCAAAAAACATCATTAACATAAGTAAAGCTTCCATCTGGTTTCCATCTAGTTATCATTTCGGTTTGCTGTTCCACAAGGGTCTGGTATCTTTCTTTGCTCTCACGCAGTTCATTTTCAGTTGTTTTTCTTTCAGTTATGTCTACTAAAACTCCCTGAAGCATTTTAGGAATATCATTTTCAGTATAAACTGAGGTTATATCTTTTATCCAGATAATTGAATTATCCGCAGCAATCATCCTGTATTCAAATTCATGGTCGTTAAGGAGTGCTGTCTGTTTCCGGCTGAAGGCCAAAGCCCACTTGCGGTCTTCCGGATGTAAGTGTTCATACCAGAAGCCCTGGTTAAGCCACTTTTCCCTTTTATAACCTAAAATAGATTCGGCCTGCCTGCTGACATATACAAAGCGATGTTTCTGAATATCAAACTCGTAAGTGATAACGTTTAGTCTTTCAATCAGATTTTTGAATCTATCAGCTTTAGGTTGGGGATATGTAGTTAGTTCTGCCTCCAATTACTTTTTAAAGTTTTAAGTATCTAAAATATATACAAATAACTATAAAGTAATTAACGGAAAAGGGGGATGTAGAAAAAAAGTAAACATCTGTTATTTTTAAATTAAAAATAAATCAAATGAAAAGTATTTATTTCAATTTGAAATTAAAAGGAACACTAACCCATACTTTTACAGGAGTATTGTTTTGCAAACCCGCTGTAAATTGTAAGTTTCTAACTTTGCTTTTTACCTCATCGTAAAAAATTTCAGGTCCGCTTATTGTGCCCACTTTTATTACGTTCCCATCAGTTCCTACTAGTACCTTAACGTTAACCCTTCCTTCAGCACCGATTTCCACAGCCGTTTCGGGATATTTCATAGACAAGCTGACCTGGGAAAGATTTATACATTCAGGTGCTTTTTCAACCTCAGAATCTTTATAGATTTTATCCTCAACTGCTTTTACATCATTTTTAATTTTATCGTCAATTTTGTCATCAATTTTGATATTATCGTTATCCAGAGAGGCAACTAAGCTATCACCTTCGCGGGAAGTAGTGGTATTAATATTGTTTAACTCGTCCTGAGTTTTAAGAATAATATCATCGGCAATTTCTTTTTTCGTTGGAACAGGCTCCAATGAAGCTAAATCTTTTACTTTTTGGGTAATTTCTTCTTTAATAGGCGGAATTTCATTTTCATCGATAGGCGGCGGGACATCTTCAAATACAAAAATCCTTGGTTCATTAGGATTTGTTTGAATTTCCTTCGTTTTTGCCTCGCTTATATAGGCAAATAGCATGTATGCGGCAACAAGAGCAATATGTATGGTTACAGCAATAATAAAACCTTTCAGCGTGAAGCCCTGATAAAGCCTTTTCAGCTCAGGGGCTCCATAACTATCGTTATTGATTAATGCTATAGTGTCGTACATGATACCACCCTCCTTTTCTCTTTATACGAATGCTATAAATATTTGTTCCATATAACCCTACTTCAGATCCTTCCCGGGAAAGCATTGTATTAATTAAAATGATTTGTAATTTTGAAAAAAACCAGAACCATGAAAAGCTTTTATTTTGTTAAAGGGATATTAAGGAAATATTTTAAAATGACTAGACCTATTATAATAATTTTTATCATCATCTTGTTTGCCTGTGGTTCAAAAAAAGATGAAACCAAAAAGGATGAATCGAAAAAAGAGGATAAGAAAACAGAAAAAAATCCTACTGTCCGTTCCGAAAAATCTAATTTAAGCTGGTACGATATAGAAAATGAAGAAATAAGCCCGATCAATCTTTCTGATGAGCTGAATGAAATTTCCGGAATTACCTTTACAAATGATGACCGCCTCTTTGCACATGAAGATGAAGATGCGGATATTTTTCAGTTAAATCCTGAAAATGGTGAAATAATAAAGCGTTTTTCACTTGGCGACCTGCTTGTTCTTAAAGGTGATTTTGAAGATATTGCCTTTGTTAATGACAGATTTTATTTAGCTGAGAGCAAAGGAAATATTTATGAGTTTAAAGAAGGGGATAATGGAAGTTTTGTAACATACAAAAAATATAAGACCTCTTTAAATTCGTCTAACAATGTAGAAGGACTATGCTTTGATAATGCTACCAATTCACTTTTGCTTGCATGTAAAGATTCGCCCGGTGAAGGCTATGAAAAGCAAAAAGCTATATATTCATTTTCGCTTTCATCAATGACACTTGACGAAAAGCCGCGCTTTTTAATCGATTTGAAATCAATAAAAAAGAATACAATAGAAAATGAGTTCGGTCCTTCGGGTATTTCCAAACATCCTTTCAGCGGTTCGTTTTTTGTTGTTGCTGCCAGAGGCAATACCATTGTTGAAATTGATAAAGACGGTGCCGTAATAAATCAGAAAGACCTTCCCGAAAAATTGCATAAACAGGCCGAAGGAATTGCATTTAAAAAAGACGGCACGCTTTTTATCAGCGATGAGGGAAAAAATAAAGGACCGATGCTATTTGTGTATAAAATGAATAAATAATATCCCGGAATTACTTTTATAGTACTAAATCCATTTAAACTTCCAAATCCCTTAATTAAAATCCAGAACTATATACTATAAAAAACAACTATATCTATAAGAATATTCAAAATTTGAATTATTAATTTACAAATGGTAAAGGCATAATTTAAGTGAAAAGATTCTTTATTATTCTGATAAACATATGTTTTTTAACACATGTGCTGGCACAAAAGCAGCAAGATTCTGTATTTACAGAATATAAAACAGTTATTCCGGGCAAAGAATATGAAGCGGGCTTTCTGCATAAATTATTCTTAGGAGCACATTGGCGGCATGTTTGGACAACACCTGTCAAAGCAGGTGTGTTGAATTTAGAAAGATTTTGCGGAGGGTTAACTCCAACCGAAGTGGGCGGGGGACTTCAAAGTACAACCCTGAAATTTAAAGCTGCCGATGGAAATGAATATAAATTCCGCCCGCTGAATAAGGACCCCAGAGCTGTGAAATTGGCCAGGGAAAGCTCGCTTGCTAAAAATATTTTGCAGGATCAAATTAGTGCAATGAACCCTTATGCATCTTTAATTGCCAACCGCATTTCACAGGAAGAAGGAGTTTATCATACCGGGAATTTCCTTACCATTTTACTTGATGACAATCAGTTAGGCGAATTCCGTAATGGATTTGGAAACAAAGTTGGCACTATCGAAATCATACCCGATGAAAAACAATTTCCGGGTTCCGAACGAGTTATCGGATCGATAAAATTACTGGACAGGATGAATGAAAATTATAATGAGTCGGTCGATGCTAAAGAATATTTGAGAGCACGCCTGATAGATGCATTTATCGGCGATAGGGACAGGCATAAAGACCAGTGGAAGTGGGTGGGTTATAAAGAAGATGAAAAGACAGTTTATAAACCATTACCAACAGATAGGGATGCAGCTTTTACTAAACTTAAAGGTATTTTTCCATCATTAACAGTGAATTATTTTCCCCAGCTTAGCCATTTTGGAGAAGATTACCCTTCTGCCAGGTCTATTACATGGTATGCACGGGATCTCGACCAAAGATTCCTTACTTTCTTAACTAAACAGGAGTGGAATGATGTGACCAACGAGGTATATAGCAAACTGACCGATAAGTTAATTGAAGATGCTGTTAAGCAGCTTCCGCCCGAGGTATATCCTAAAGCCAAGGACGAGCTTCTTTATAAATTAAAGTCGCGCCGCAATAAGCTAAAAGATTTTTCCGATGAATTTTACAATTTTGTAAATGATGTTGTTGATATTTATACAACCGACAAGGATGATTATGTCATTATTAAGCCGTTTATGAATTCAACGGAAGTTTCAATTTACAAAGGAAATAAACAGCCTGCGGGGGATATTGAAAAACCGCTCAGAAACAAGTTATTTGATAACAATGTAACCTCTGAAATAAGGATATACCTTCAGGATGGGGATGATAATGCCCGGATTACTAATGGTTCAAATCTTCCGGCTATCAGGATCATCGGTGGGAAAGGCAAAGATAAAATTATAAATAATTCCGATGAGACGATAGGCGTTTACGATGAAGATGAAAATACCGATGTGAACGGTAATATTAGCTGGCATGACGAAAAATATTCTTATGAATATGAAAAATTATTAAAAGAGTATAATAGAAAAAAAGAACACCTTTCGGAAAAAGAAAAAGATGAGTATAAAGAAAAAATAGGTGACTTGCGCTATGATCCTAAAATGCCTCCCGATAAATTCGGGACAACCAGCTTTTTCCCGGCTCTTGATTATAATTCAGATATTGGATTTTCCTTCGGTATCAGGATGACACATAAAAAATATGGTTTCAGAATGAACCCATATCTTTACAGAGTTGATTTTATTCCTGATTACACTCCTTCAGCCACCGGCATTAAGGGACTTGGGCTGGATCTTAAGCTTGATTTTTTAAGTGTTGTAAATAATAGCTCTCTAAATTTTAATCTGCGTAAATCAGGCTTAGAGATTATTAATTATTTTGGAAAAGGCAATAATACTATTTTCAATAGAACTCTTTATGAAAACAAGTATTATAAGGTAGAACATGAACAGTATTCGTTTAATCCAACTTTAACCTTCCCTTACAATTCAAAGTTCAAAGTGATTACGGGTTTAATGATTAAAAATTTTGATATAAAAGAAAAAGAATCGACCTTAGTGTCCGATATAAAACCGTATGGTTCAAACAAGTTCTCATTAATTTCAGGGCAGTTTGGCTTTGAATATGACGGCCGTGATAACAAATCAGCTCCTTATAGCGGTTTTTATTTAAATGCAATAGGTACTTACTTTCCTAAGGTTTTTAGCAACCAAAGCCAATTTGGTAAGGTATCCGGCGATCTGAGAGCATATATTGGTCACAAAACCATAATATCGCTTGCATTGAGATTAAAAGGTGAAAAAATATTTGGTGATAAATATCCTTTTTTTGAATCGGCATTTTTGGGTGGCTCAAAGTCACTTAGAGGATTTTCAAGAGAACGTTTTGCCGGCGATGCATCAATTTTAGGTACGGCCGAGCTTCGATTAAAGCTTTTTACCGTTAATATTCTTATACCGGTTACTGTTGGAACGTTTGGGTTTACTGAATCGGGAAGAGTTTTTTTAAATGGTGAAAATTCAAAATTATGGCATACCTCCTATGGCGGGGGGCTTTTTATGCATTTTGTTAAACGTAGTATAACACTTAAATTTACAGGAGCTTCCTCAAAGGAACATAGTTTTCACTTCTATTTAAACACCGGTTTTGTCTTTTAGTAGTACGATAAAGTATTTATGAAAAAACTAATAAAAACATCGGTTCCCGTTTTTTTATTGTTTTTAATTCTGTTTGTTCCTAATTCAAATTCACAGGATAGCGCTTCATGGTTTAAGGAATACAGAACCGTTATCCCCGGCAAACATTATGAGGCTGGGGGCCTGCACAGGTTCTTCTTTGGTGCTCACTGGCGCGATATTTGGACAACTCCGGTAAGTGTTCCCGTAGTTGATTTGCAAAAATATGGAGGAGGATTGACTCCTACCGAAAAGGGTGGCGGGCTTCAGACCAAGTCACTCAAGTTTAAAGGAGGCAACGGCACTGAGTATAAATTCCGAACACTTGATAAAGATCCCAGAAAAACACTTTCCCCCGAACTTCAGGAATCTATTGCTAAAGATATTGTACAGGACCAAATCAGCTCGGCAAATCCTTATGCTGGATTTGTAGTGAATCCTATTTTGGATGCCGTTGGTTTATATCATACTGAATATACACTTGTAATTTTGCCGGATGACCCTGCACTTGGTAAATTCAGAAGCGAATTTGGAAATCTTTTAGGCATAATCGAAATTGTGCCCGATGAAAAACAATTTAAGGGGTCAGATAAAATTATCGGCTCTAATAAGCTTTTCGACAGGCTAAACAAGGAATTTGATGAATCAGTCGACGGGAAGGAATTCCTAAAAGCGCGTCTCATTGATATCCTGGTGGGAGATTGGGATAGGCATAAAGACCAATGGAAATGGATCAGGTATGAAGAGGGCAATAAAAAATTATATAAACCTTATCCAACAGACCGTGACCAGGCGTTTGCAAAGCTGGATGGTTTGTTCCCATATATAGCCGAATCAAACATTCCCCAGTTAAACCACTTCGGCTACAGCTATCCCAAAATGCGGTTCCTTACATGGAATGGAAGATATGTGGACCAGAGATTTTTAACTTTTGTGGATAAAAAAGAGTGGGACGCAGTTACAAATGATGTTCAAAGTAAGATAACCGATAATGTTATTGAAAATGCTGTAAAAAAACTGCCGCCCGAAGCTTATAATAAAGCAAAAGATGAGCTGACAATTAAATTAAAATCACGCCGAAATAAGCTAAAAGAAGCATCAGAAGAATATTATCAACTCGTAAATTCTGTTGTTGATATTTATACAACAGATAAAGACGATCTGGTTGAGATCAGCTTTAACCCTGTAACAGGTATCGATCTGCCGGCTACCGATAAGGATAAAGATGTCACCAGGATAACAATTTTTAAAAGAGATAAAAATTCCGGGCAAACGATGGGTGATATATTGAGGCAGAAAATGTTTGATAATGATGTTACTGATGACATACGGCTATATGTTGGTGATGGTGATGATGAAATCAAAATTAGTGGGAAAACCGATAAAATGCCTGTAATTAGGATAATTGGCGGGGATGGTAAGGATGAAATAATAAATAACTCAGATGAAAAAGTGTATTTTTATGACGACAGCAAGAAGTCAACTATGAAAGGCGGTGTTAGCTGGGATAATGATAAATATAAGTATCCGTATGAAAACCCTTTGAAAGAATTTAAGAAAAAGAAAGAAACATTAACGGAAGAAGAAAAAGATAAATATGAAGACTCAATAGCAAACTTAAGATATGCTCCTGTGATTCCCCCGGACAAATTTGGTATGACTACTTTTTACCCGATATTTAATTACAATCCGGATATTGGCATATTTTTTGGAGCAAACTTTGGATATTTAAAATACGGCTTCAGAATGAAACCATATAATTACAAGCTTTCATTGACGCTTGGCTATGCGCCTGAAAAAGCTGGAATACGCGGATTACTGGCTGATTTTAAAGGCCAGTTCCTCGGCGTTGCCAAAAGAATGAGCCTTAATTTGCACCTTAGAAAATCAGGAATTGAGGTTAACAATTTTTATGGAATGGGTAATAATACAATTCAGGACGATACACTTCGTAAACAAAAATATTATAAAATCGAACATGAGGAATATTTGGGAGGAATCGGAATAACCTATCCGCGAGACAGCAAATTAAAATTTAGTATAGGAACAATGTTAAAAAGATTTAACCTGGATAGGAAGCAGAGCAGAATTTCCAATATGCTCGGGTTTGAAAGCAATAAAGAAGGTACAACCCAGGGTTTTGTGAATGGCGGCATTGAAGTTGATTTAAGAGAACATCCAACAGCGCCTTATAGAGGGTATTATTTTAATTTAACAGGAAACTTCTCACCAAAATTATTTAATGATTTTTATGAATTCGGCAGAATTACAGGCGATCTTAGAACATACATTGGCTATAAAACAACTGTTTCGCTGGCGCTGCGTTTACGTGGAGAAAAGGTCCTAGGAGATAACTTCCCGTTTTTCGAATCGGCCTTTCTCGGGGGCTCAAATACACTGCGGGGATATAGAAGCGAACGTTTTGCAGGCGACGGCTCATTAATGGGTGCGGCAGAGCTGCGATTAAAGCTTTTCAGCTTCAATTTTCTTTTCCCGCAAACATTCGGCATATTTGGGTTTGGTGAAACGGGAAGGGTTTATTTGAAGAATGAAGAATCAAAAAGGTGGCATGCCAGTTACGGGGGAGGGTTATTTATTCATTTTATAACTCGCGACTTTACTTTCAGGTTTACGTTCGCCGCCTCAGAAGAAAATAATTTACT
>DASXTZ010000465.1:0-3688 GCA_036505135.1 Ignavibacteria bacterium | reverse complement strand
ATTTTCTCTGTTAAGAGCATTTTGGATGTCGCTAATGCTGAGCTTGTATGAATTCAATTTTGCAGGGTCGATCCATAAGCGCATGGAGTAACGTCTGCCAAAAACATTGACTGAGCTTACTCCAGAAATTGTTTGCAAGCGCTCTTGTACCACGTTTTCTGCAAAATCCGTCAACTCCATCAACCCTTTTGTATGACTTTGAAGCGGAATAAAAAGAATGGGATCAGAATCAGCATCTGCCTTTGAAACAGTAGGAGGTGCATCAATATCCTGGGGTAGATTTCCTACCGCTTGTGATACTTTATCTCGAACATCATTGGCCGCCTGTTCAAGATCAACATTCAATTCAAATTCAACAGTAATAGCACTTGAACCCTGCTGGCTTGATGAAGTAATATTTTTTACACCTTGAACCCCATTGATTGCTTTTTCAAGCGGCTCAGTAATTTGTTGCTCTATGATATCGGCATTGGCACCCACATAAGATGTACGAACATTTACTACGGCCGGGTCAATAGCGGGATATTCCCGTACTCCAAGAAAAGTATAACCTATCACTCCAAAAATGATGATGATAATGGAACAAACGATCGCCAGCACCGGTCTCCGCAAACTGAGTTCTGATAAATTCATAATCTCTTATCCATAATTTTTAGTTAATACCTCAATTACCCCTTGGTGGTTTTGGAAGGTAATAATTTTACATCACTACCAGGACGAAGGAACAACAAGCCTGAGGTGATCAACGTATCGCCTGGAAATAATCCTGTCAATACTTGTACATTCGCCGAATCTCGAACGCCTGTGGTAATTTCTGTAGGAAGAGCTTTGTTGTTTTTAAAAACGAAAACCTGTTTTTTTCTTCCTTGTGGTAAAACAGCACTATTCGGTATCATGATCGCATTCGGATTATTTCCAAGAATCATCTCCACATTTGCAAAGGTACCAGGTATCAAAGCAGGGTCATTATTATTTACTAATGCTCTTACGGTAAGGCTTCTTGTATCCTCACCGATGCTTGTTTCAGTGGCTATTACGGCGGCAGAAAAGGTTTTTGGGGACCCGTTGACTTTAAATGATATATGCTGCCCATTTTTTATTTCTGAACCATATTTTTCCGGAACACTAAATTGAATTTTTAGCTTATTGACCTGACTGATGGTGGTGAGAACAGTTGATGGAACAATAAACGCTCCCGGGCTGATATTTTTTAAGCCTAATTTTCCGGAAAAAGGTGCTCTTATCTCAGTTTTGGTAATGTTTGCTCTCGTAATTTCTATATCAGCTTTAATATTATTTACGTTTAACACGCTTGCATCATAATCAGCCTTGCTGATGCCTTGTATTTTTAATAATTGAGATGAACGCTCTTCGTTTGTATTCGCTATTTCTAATTGCACTTGCAGTTTTCTTAACTGTGCTTGTAGATCACCATCATAGATTTTAGCCAGCAGCGCTCCCTTATTTACAAATTTGCCTTCTGCAATGTTCAACTGCACAAGACGGCCAGAGATTTCAGGGTGGATCTCTGTGGTTTCATTGGCAAGCAAACTACCTGAAACTTCGATCTTAGCATTTATGAGCGATGGCTTTATTATATAAATATCAACAGGCATGGGGGGCTGTTTTGCGCCAGGTTGGCTGCCTGGTGAGCCGGACGCGGATTGTGTGGTAGTTTTTTTATCTGAGCTTCCGCAAGCCAGTAATACGATTGCTATAATTCCTGCCGTAAAAAAATGGAATGATTGAAATTTCACTGTTGGTCAATTATGATTAAACTATAAAAGTAATGGATAATCAATTTATTGGACGCTAATCATTTTTTATTCCTGCTATGATAACATTTGAAACTTATAAACGGTTTTCAGTCTGGATAAAAGGAGCGGTGTTTAGGTTTCGCAGAGCTTTCTAGTTATAAAGAATTATGATTTCGCTATCAAGGTTCTTTTTACTTTTTTTGATTTAAATAAAAGATCTTGTTTTTCCCGGTTCATTACGGTAACATGACCCATTTTACGGCCCGGTTTTGTTTGTTTTTTACCGTATAAATGTACAAAGGCATTTTCCATTTGCAGCACTTCATCAAGGCCTTCATATTTTACTTCGCCATTATACCCCTCTGCACCCAAAATATTGATCATAATAGAGGGAAGAATAAATCCGGTATTTCCCAAGGGGTACCCGAGCATTACTCTCCATAACATATCAAATTGCGAACTATAATGTGCTTCAATGGTATGATGACCGCTATTGTGCACGCGGGGCGCTGTTTCGTTCACAAATACATCTCCATTTTTATCGGTAAACATTTCTACTGCAAAAATACCAGGAGAATTAAAATTGCGGGCCACTGTTAATGCAATAGCTTCAACTTTCCAAAGAATTTTTTCATCCAAATCGGCAGGGCAGAGTTGATAATCCAATAAATTCAAAACGGGATCAAACAACATTTCAACCGGTGGATAAATAGCGGTTTCACTCTTTTCATTAATAGCTACGATCAGGGCAATTTCTTTATGGATTTTGATAAGCTTTTCCAGAACCGAGGGCCTATCAAAGCCTTTTCCTATATCTTCAATTTTTTCTAAAATCTGCACACCACGTCCATCATAGCCCCCTTCTCCCAATTTATGAACAGCCGGTAGAAAATTTTTTCGCAAATCCAATTCTTCTAAATTCTTTGTAATAACAAATTCAGCAGTAGGAATTTCATACTTCTGATAATACTCCTTTTGAAAGATCTTATTTTTTATGGTTTTTAAAACCGATGGTTTCGGGAAAATTTTTACTCCTTCAGCTTCTAATTTTTCTAAAGCATCCGTATTCACATTTTCAATTTCGATAGTAAGGGCATTTAAACCCTTACCAAAATTGTAAACGGCATCAAATTGTTTAATGTCACCTTTGGTAAAATGGTGACAAAGATGAGCGGCGGGACACTCGGCATCATTCTCCATTAAAAAGGTTTCAACGGAATAATTGGCTGCCGCTTGCAGCAACATTCGTCCAAGCTGACCGCCTCCAAGAATGCCGACTTTTTGCATATTACCTCATTCCCTAAAAGGGTAGTTAATTGAAAATTTTCGAACGGCGAAAATAAGAACAGAAAGTGAGACTGGCATATTAATAACATCTGCTAAGAATTAATATTGTTATTTTTGTATTATAATTATGCGTCCTGATTATCCGCATAAAATCTTTGCTGATTTCCGCAATCATTTCTTTCTGCTGATGGAGACATTGGCAATGGATGCCCACATCTTTTAATAGACTTGTTGCAGTTGAAGAATGCCCTTCGACAAGCTCAGTGTAAACTGAAACCAATGTTTAACAAATATTCTTAAGTTGGCAAACAAAAAACAAACGAACTATAAACTATTTCTATATGTCATCAACTACTGCTACTAAAAATAAATCAGCAGAACAAACAGATTTTCTGCCCTTGCTTGGAACAGATCATGTAGAATTTTATGTAGGCAATGCGAAACAGGCGGCCTATTATTATATAAGCGCTTTTGGCTTTCAACCTTTGGCATATGCAGGGCCTGAAACGGGAGTAAAGGATAGAGCAAGCTATGTGGTGCGACAGAACAAGTTGACTTTTGTTTTAACATCGCCTATGGTAACAAATAGTCCGATTGCAGACCATGTTTATAAACACGGCGATGGAGTAAAAGTGCTAGCCCTG
>DASXTZ010000464.1:0-5845 GCA_036505135.1 Ignavibacteria bacterium | reverse complement strand
CTGTCCATTGTGAGAATGATTCAAATCTTGAGTTTACACTTCTCAAACGAAGCAAGGGTAATAATTTAGTCTACTCAAGAAGCGTATATATGCTGGATGATAATGAGTTTGACGGTATGTTTATAATACAGACAAATGACCTCGAAAGGCTAAAAAGACTATTTGATTTTAACACTCGTTTCAAGCTGCAGCAGATTTACGGCCTCGGGTTCACTGGCGAAATTTCACTGCAAGGCACCACTTTTACTTATAGTGTGCAAGGTTTGCTGAACAATGATGCTGCTCTAATGAAGCTTGAACTGGTTCTGCATGAGCTATGCGATTTGGCTGATGTGATGAAGTATAATTAGCAAGCATACTCTTACATTCTATTATAGCAATCTTATCTATTAACGTAAAATTTCCATTAATGAATTTCATTTCCTTTAAAATGACCTTCTGGTGTCATAGTTGCATTTTCATATAACCGTTCTATGTAATGAATATACTCAACATAAGCTTTAACAAATTCCCTTCCTGCAATTACATTATCATGGTCATAATTTTTCTTTTCCATGACTTCCGCATAATGCCTATGTAATCCATTTTTCACAGCATCTACAATAATTTTTTCGACCTCATTTAACGAACCCGTTTCTATTGCTTTGTCTCCTGCAGGTACTGCAGGAGACAAATCCGTCCCGGCAGGTTTCAAGCCGGTATAAGCAGCACCCTCTCCAGAACGATGTATCCTTACTACCGTTTCAAAGAAATTCATATCAGCAAGTTCTTTTGCTTCTTCGCCCAGCTTACGCACTTGGAGTGTTTTTTTGAATGCATCCTTAATTATTTGTTCGTCTTTTTCCTGAACCCATATCAATGTATAATTAATATTACCTGTTTCTAATGATTTCTTACATGCGGCAACAACCGGTCCTTCTAAAGTGTCACAATGTGCCACAGTTATTTCATTATATAAGAAAATCAAAAAAATAATAACTACAAGAACGAATAAAATAAAAAATATTTTCTTTATAAACATATCTCCTCCATTTATTGAATTCAATAATTTTTTTGTTTTATAAAAATTGAAAATAAAATTCAAAAGGATGAAGTTATACATTGAGCTTATGCAAATTAAAAGAAATTAAGAAATTAATAAAGGAAATTAAATAGTTTAAAAAATTTGCATGGAAACGCTAATTCTAACCGTTTTCCATTTAATTTATCCCTTAATTTTTGTAATTTTGGAGGTTTATAACTATTAAATCTGATCAGAATTGAAATTCTGCAATATTACTTACAACCGGAAAGGTATGATAAATGACTGAAAATATTCCAATAACCGTAGCTTATGGCGATGGCATCGGGCCCGAAATTATGACTGCAACCCTTGATATCATTAAGGCAGCAGGCGCAAGAATCGATATTGAAGAAATAGAGATAGGTGAAAAGGTTTACAAACGCGGCAATACAGCGGGAATCGAGCCAAGCTCATGGGAATCATTATTAAGAACAAAAGTTTTCCTTAAAGCACCAATTACTACTCCCCAGGGCGGAGGATTTAAAAGCTTAAACGTTACAACCCGAAAAACTCTCGGACTTTATGCAAACGTCAGGCCCTGCATTTCTTATCACCCGTTTGTCGAAATAAAATATCCCAAAATGGATTTAGTTATAATCAGGGAAAATGAAGAGGACCTTTACGCCGGTGTTGAATACAGGCTATCAGACCAGGTAATGGCAGGTGTAAAACTGATAACCGACCCAGGCTCAGAAAAAATTATCCGTTACGCATTTGAATATGCCCATGCCAATAACCGGAAAAAGGTTACCTGTTTCATGAAGGATAACATAATGAAGATGACCGATGGACTTTTCCATAGGATTTTTGATAAGGTTGGTGAAGAATATCCTGATATTGAAAAGGAAAGCTGGATTGTAGATATAGGCGCAGCAAAGATGGCAACATCACCCGAATCATTTGATGTAATAGTAATGGAAAATCTGTACGGCGATATTTTATCGGATGTAACTGCCCAGATGACAGGCTCTGTTGGGTTGGCAGGTTCGGCTAATGTAGGGATGTATGCTGCAATGTTTGAAGCAATTCACGGTTCCGCTCCTCGCCGTGCGGGACAAAACCTTGCAAATCCTTCTGGTTTATTACTGGGTGCAGTGATGATGCTTGCTCATATTAACCAGCCTGATGTAGCTGCAAAAGTGCATAACGCATGGCTAAAGACTATCGAGGACGGGATTCATACTTATGACATTTATCGTGAAGGAAAAAGCAGACAAAAGGCGGGCACAAAAGAGTTTACAAAGGCTGTAATAGAAAGAATAGGGCAAAAGCCTTCAACACTAAAAGAAGCGGCCTATAAAAATTTCCAGGTTAAATATCCGGCACATTTAGATTACCGTAACATAAAAAGAGCGAAAAAAGAGATTATGGGCGCGGATATTTTTATACAGTGGGCAGAAGGTTCTGCAAATGAACTCGGGGAAAAGCTAAAAAATAGTGCAATTGAGGGTATGAAACTTTTAATAATCTCAAATCGTGGAATAAAGGTTTGGCCTGAGGGAAAAGAACAAACGTTCTGTGTAGATAGCTGGATATGCCGGTTTGAATCTGTAACTGAAGGTAAACCTGTAACTAATGATATGATTATTGCTCAGCTGCAGGCAGTTAAGAATGCCGGATATGATTTTGTTAATATGGCAGTGCTTTGCACTTATGACGGTGAACGCGGCTATACATTGGCACAGGGGCAATAGTTTTCACAACAATTGTATATAAATTTAACCTGACTCAGGGTGCCCAGGGCCGGGGTTTTTTATTTTAATATGATCTTTTTGCTGACTCGAACAGGGGTCATGACCCCTTGTTCTAAGCGAGGTCATTTGATTTAGGTATTACGTATATTATTGAAAACGCATAAAATAATGACGAACTTAGTATAAATGGTTATAACATATAAAGTTAATGCTAAACCTGAAGCCCACCAGCTGGCCGAGCTGTTTGCAAAGTCCGGCATTAAAAGACCTGTTGATGATTTAAACAGAATTAAAACAATGATAGATAATTCAAATCTTATGGTAACAGCATGGGATGGCGAAAAACTTGTTGGTTCAGCACGGGCTATCACCGATTTTGGCTTCTATTGTTATATTGCAGACCTGGCTATCGATAAAGAATATCAAAATCACGGGATCGGCCACGAGCTTGTAAATGAAGTGATAAAACAGGCAGGAGATGAATGTACTATGGTGGTTATTTCGCCGCCTGAAACAATGGAATATTTTCCCAAGATTGGATTTGAAAGATGCGGCGATGCGTTCATAATTCCAAGGAAAAAATAATGGATTCCGGTTTTCACGGGAATCTATAAAAGCGATATGATTGATAAACAACAGTTAGAGAATTTACGAAGGCAATACACAAAGGAAAAGCTTTCTACAAAGGATGTAAGCCCAGATCCCATTATACAATTTGAAAAATGGTTTTCGGCAAGCCTGAAATTTGAATTTGTTGACCCCAGCGCTATGACACTTGCTACCGCAACTAGGGATGGAAAGCCGTCTGCGAGAGTGGTTCTATTAAAAGGATTTGACCAGGGCGGTTTTGTATTTTATACAAACTATAAAAGCCGCAAAGGAAAAGAAATTGAACAAAATCCCCTCGGATGTCTTTTATTTTACTGGGATAAGCTTGATAGGCAGGTTAGAATAGACGGAACAATTGAAAAAGTTACAAAGGAAGAAAGCGAAAAATATTTTGCAACCCGTCCTTATAAGAGCAGGCTTGGGGCGTGGGCATCAAATCAAAGCTCAGTAATAGAAAGCCGCTCTGTTATAGTAAAAGAGTTTATGAAATACTTTATAAAATACGGCAAGAATGTTCCTCTTCCTCCTTTCTGGGGGGGATACAGGCTTATACCAAATGAATTTGAGTTCTGGCAGGGCCGGCCAAACAGGCTCCATGACCGGATCAGATATACAAAACAAAAAAAGGGCTGGAAGATAGAACGGTTGGCGCCGTAAAAACTTCCTTTATCTCCATTGCGATATGAATTTAGGGTCATTCCTGAAGTCATCTATTTTTTTGAGTAGCCAGTCTCGTTCAATAATCCCGGTAACTTTTTGAACATCCTTATCCAACTCTTTAAATTCCTCGGTGTTAAATCTCTCCTTCAATTTTAAAGCGCGAGTATAAAATTTCATAAAATTAGCTTCACGCTCATACCGCTCCCCGGAAAAATAGTTTTTATTTTTATTGAGAAAATGCCTGTGTGAATCCAAAAATGAGTAAGCCTGGCTGAAAAGAGAAAGCTCGTAATAATTCAGCATCATCAAATCTCGTATCGCTATTTTATACTGTATATAGTTAAAAGATTTTATCCTGTTTAAAATCTGTAAGGATTGGTTGAATTCCCCTTTCGAAAATTTAATGCGTGATAAAGCGTAATTAACAAATCCTTCCCTGTTTTCCGGAGAAAGCTCATTTGAATAATTTTCAACGAAACCTTCGGCCCAATCAATTTCGCCAATTTTAAGTGCCGTAAGCAGCACATTTCCAAAAAGAATCCCATCAAAATATCTATCCTCTGAACCTTTGTATATTCCCTGTTTTAATGCTATTTTGTAAAGGTCAAACCTTTCTTTAACAAAGTCCCTGTTTCCCAAATAAGTCTGTTTATTACAATAAATGTGAAGAATATTATGGAGACTGTACCTTTGGTCAACATCCAGCAGCGATTGTCCGTCAATTAGTAGTTTTTTTAATTCATTATAATATTCTTCTTTAGATTCTTTCAATAAAAGGATTTCGTTCAGATGCAGCTTAATTACGGGGTCATTTATATATGATGGTTGCTTGTTCTTGAGATAATCTATAATTAGTTCGACCAAACCGAAATCGACATCAACTGAAATAAACACTTGTTTTGCAAGAAGAAACCGATAATGGCGAAGTATTCGAATAAGATAGAAATGAGTTAAATGATCAACCACATCTTTGAATATTTCTACTGTAAAATCTTCTAAATTTTTATTCTTATATCTTGTTATGTATACAAAATCCTCTAATAGCTTGTCCAGCTCTGATTTAAAAAAATAAAATTCATCAGTTTTATACTTTGAACAATCCAATTGTTTTTTCACTTCGTCATAGTTCTTTAAGAAAACTTTGTCGATTTTTCTTATACTTAGCTCATCCAGCAGGCAAACATCTCCCTTTGCAGGAGTTTTTTTAAAATTTAAATATTTTAAATACTCTTCGGCAAGCTGTCCAAGATTAAATATAACTGTTCGCATAAAGCCATCGTTATAAGCTCCTTTTCCAAATAATCTTTTATAAACATATTTTTTTTCAAGCTTTTCCTCATTAAAATCAGGATATAGTTTTTTAATATATTCATAGAGTCTAATAACATTGAAATTTTTATTAAAGAAGGGCGAGCGGATAAATTCAGAGAATTCCTTTATCTCTTTGGGGTCAAACTTCCTGAAAATAGAGATTAAATTTGTTTTTACCATTACCCGTTAGGCTTCAAAACTTACAAAATTTACTGGTAAAAAAGGAGTAAGAAAATGTAATTAGTTATCTTTTAGGAGATTTTTAGCGATTAACAAGCAACGCCTGAACTTTTTCCTGCAACCATGTTTTAAGGAACAGCTTTTCTTTCAGGTCTATTTGCTTCTGCAATTCTGCTACGCCGTTTAGTTCGCTTTTATTCCTAACAGAATTAAGTTTGTTTAATATTTTGACAAAATCCCAGTAAAAGTTCTTCCTCTCCTCGGCCATAAACTGGTCATTCTTAAAAAAGTGCCTTAAAGTATCAAGAAGCGATGCCAGGGAGTCATC
>DASXTZ010000463.1:0-12505 GCA_036505135.1 Ignavibacteria bacterium | reverse complement strand
TCGCTCTCGGAAGCCAGCTCAGGGTGCCTTGAACCGCCGATGAAATTTGTCAGCAAACTGTATCCATTGGGTGCACGGCCAGGAAAAATTGAAGAGTTCCAAAGTGAGCCAAGTATTTTCCGGTTTTCTTTTTCAGGAACTAAAAATCCAAAACCATCAGGTACTGATTTGAACTGATTATTTTTAAATCCAGTTGTTATTACTGTGACCGGCGGATAATATATATTTGATAAATCCTCCGAAAGTTTATTATCGAATGATCTTATTAGTCTTGAGGAAAAATAAGCCGGAATGCTCAAAATTACTGAATCAAATGACTCAGTTTCAAAATGATCGCCTTTTATGAAAGTTATAATATACGAACCACCTATCCTCCGCAAATCAAGTACTTCAGTATTTAAACTAAAAATGGTTTTTGTCCTTTCATAAAGAGCGTTAACCAGTTCAATGAGTCCATTTTTAAATGAGAATGTTTTAGCCGATTGTTTTGATTCTTCTTTTCGCCTCTTTCTTTCCTTGCGTGATTTTATCATGCCGCCAATTAGGCTGCCGTATTTTTGCTCAAGCTCATAAAGCTTGGGAAAAGCAGATTTAACATTCAAATCATATGGGTTGCCGGCGAATACTCCAGCAACAAAAGGGTTTATAGCATAATCAAGAAATTCTCTGCCAAGCCTGCGCCCGGTGAATTCAGCTATTGTTTCAAGCTCGTTTGATTTTGTCTTTATGAAAGGCTCTTTAAGAAGCCGCAATTTCGCTGAAGTGGAAAAAAGTTTTGTTTTCAGAAATGCCGTGGGACTCATTGGTAAAGCATAAAGCTTCCCATCTTTTAAAATGTACCTTTTCTTTGCTTCTTCGGAGGCATATATTTTTCTAACAAGTATCCCAAGTTCTTCAAAAAGCTTGTTTAAAAGTGGAGAAGTTTCCAAAGTACTGCTTGGGCCGTGTTCAACTAAATAACCATTAATAAGCTCTGATTTTATGTTGCCGCCGGGATATGAATTTTTTTCAAAAAGGGTAACGTCAATTCCTTTTTGCTTTAACAAATAAGCTGCAGTTAAACCTGATATTCCGCCGCCAATTACTGCTGTTTTCATCTGTTGCTATTACCATTAACCTTTTCTAATACCAACTTTTCAAGCGCAGATATAAAAATTTCCGAATCATTCAGGCCTTCAGTCATTTCAACATTTTCGATTCCGAGTTCCTTGGCGAGATGCCTGTATTCCACGTTCAATTCGAATAATGTTTCTAGGTGGTCAGATGTAAATGCTACAGGAACCATGAGAATATCTTTTACGCCTTCATTTGCCAGCCGGGTTATTGTATCCGGTGTTGATGGAGTTAGCCACTTTTGCGGACCTACTTTGGACTGAAAACACAAATGAATTGGCAGTTTAATATTACCGGCTTTAATCACAGCGTTCACAGTTTCTCTAATGTGATGTGAATATGGGTCACCTTGTTTGACAAGCTTTACCGGAGTACCGTGAGCGCTGAAGAGAATGTTAACTTCTTTTCTCTTCGTTTCAGGAAATTTGTTCAACGCTTCATTTATTCTTGCAACTATCGAATTTGTATACAATGTATCAAGATAATATTTTTCTACAAGCTGTGTTTCAATTTTAGCAATTCCATTTCTTAATTGAATTTGCCGTTTCCATTCATTTACACTTGAACCTGTTGTAGCAATTGAATATTGCGGATAAAGCGGAAGAAGAATAATTTTATCAAAGTTCTCTTTTTCAATCAAATCAATTGCATCGGAAGTAAAAGGCTTCCAATAACGCATAGCAATAAAAACTTTAGCATCGATAGATTTATTCAATCTTTTTTCAAGCATTTCAGCTTGTTTCTTGGTGATATCAAGAATAGGGGACTTACCGCCAATTCTTTTGTACTGTTCCTGAATTTTGGGAGCTCTTTTGCTGGATATAAATTTAGCAAGTCTTTTTCTAAACAAAAAGCTCAGAGGAAAATTAATAATATCAGGGTCAGAAAAAAGATTATAGAGAAAAGGTTCTACTGCTTCGAGTGAATCCGGACCTCCTAAATTTAATAAAACTACTGCTATTTTAGAGTTACTGCTCATCTAATATATGACATCTAAAATTTTAGACTGTCCTTGAAAATATCGGCTTTGATGTATTCATTTTTTCAAGATATGCATCAAAGCACATTGCTATATTTCTAATAACAAGTTTTCCCAGTTCGGCTATTTGTATTTTATTTTCTGAATTAACAACAAGACCCTCTTCTTCAAATGGCCTCAATTTTTCAATTGATCTTGAAAAGTAATCATCAAATTCAATATTAAATTTACTTTCAATTGACCGTTTATCTATTTCGAGGTGGCACATAAGTGTCATAATTGTTTCTTTTCTTATATGGTCATCTTCAGTCATTCTATAACCAACATGAGTTGCCAGCTTATCTGATTCAACTATATCACCATATTCTTTTACGTTCTTAACATTCTGAGCGTAAATATTGGTAAACTGGCTTATAGCCGACATACCAAAAGCGTAAACATCGCAGCCCGCTTTAGTTGAATAGCCCTGGAAATTTCTGTATAGAGTTTTATTTTTTTGTGCCAGTGCAAGCTCATCATCCGGCTTTGCAAAATGGTCCATTCCTATATACCAATACCCTGCTTTACCAAGTTTTTGGATAGTCATTATTAGTGTCTTTAGCTTTTCCTCGGGCGAAGGCAGCTTATCAGCCGGAATAACCTGCTGGTGTCTTTTTAGCCATGGGACATGAGCATAATTAAATACTGCAATTCTATTGGGTGAAATTTCAATTACTTTATCAAGTGTATCGGAAAATGTTTCAATCGTTTGATAGGGGAGTCCGTAAATAAGGTCAATGTTAACGCTATTAAAACCAAGTTTTCTCGACCAGTTTACTGCATCAAGTGTTATTTCGATTGGCTGTATCCTGTTAATTGCCTTTTGAACCACAGGATTGAAATCCTGGACGCCCATACTAACTCTATTAAATCCTGAATCTCTGAAAGCTTCCATGTGCTCAAAGCTAAGATCACGGGGGTCGATCTCTACACTTGCTTCGATGTCTGGTGCAAAATTAAATTTTTCTTTAACGTAAACTCCGAATTCACTGATTTCATCCGGAGTTAAATACGATGGGGTACCACCGCCCCAATGCAGCTGTGAAACTTTTCTTGCTGGAGAAACCAGCGGATGAATCAAATCCACTTCTTTTCTAATATACTCATTGTATTTCTTAATTTTACCTCTGTCATGAGTAACAAGCATTGTGCAGCCGCAGAAATAGCATAATGTATCGCAGTATGGAAAATGAAAATAAAGAGAAAGGTCAGGGGAATCTACAAGTGAATTTGTTAAAATTATTTCATCCTTATATTCTTTTGAGCTGAATTTATCAGAAAAAAGAGGAGCAGTCGGATAAGAAGTATATCTGGGCCCCGGTTTATCGTACTTTTTTAAAAAATCTAATTCTATGTTATTAAACTGTGACATTTTTGTGTTCAATTAAATGATATTCCTGGCTTTTCGATCTGACAAATTCAACAAGTGTTTCTACATTTTCTACGGGAGTATTTGGCAATATACCATGTCCCAGATTAAATATATGACCCGAAGCTGTTCCATAGCTTTCAAGAATTCTTGCTGCTTCTTTTTTAATCTTTTCAGTGTTAGAAAACAGAACTACCGGGTCTAAATTACCTTGTAATGCTTTGGCAGAGCCAATTTCTTTTTTAACATGTCCTATATCGTTTGTCCAGTCAACACCAACTACATCGCAGCCAGTCTGTACAATTTTTTTGTAATTATTTATTCCTTTTGCAAAAACTATCACAGGAACATTTTTATGTTTAATATTATTGACTATCTGTTTAATGTATTTCAAAGAGAATTCATCGAAATCCCATGGTGATAGTATGCCTGCCCAAGTATCAAAAATTTGTATAGCATCGCATCCCGCGTCTATTTTACCGATTAAATATGCGCTTACGGCATTTGCAAGCTTTTCAAGAAGCTTGTTTGCATCAGATGGGTTATTATATATAAACGATTTAATCTTTTCAAAGTTCTTTGAGCCTTTGCCTTCCACCATGTAAGCTGCAAGCGTCCACGGTGAGCCGGCGAAACCAATTAACGGAACTTTATTTTCCAGTCTTTCTTTAGTCATTTTTATCGCATCATAAACATATTTAAGCCTATCAGTAATTGCTTCTGTATTCAGCCTGTCTATTGACTCAGGGCTGGAAATTCTTTCATCAAAAACCGGTCCCTGTGATTCAATTACCGTTAACTTCATTCCCATTGCTTCAGGTACAACTAGTATATCCGAAAAAATTATTGCAGCATCAAGAGCGAATCTGTTTATTGGCTGAACTGTTACTTCTGCGGCTAATTCCGGAGTATGGCACATTGTCATAAAATCAAATTTTTCTCTTACTGCCCTATATTCCGGTAAATAACGCCCAGCCTGGCGCATTATCCAAATGGGTGTACGTTCGGTCTCTTCCCTTCGGCAGGCTTTCAGCAATATGTGATCTTTATAGCTCATTATAATAATTAATTATTGCTCCTGCCAAAGATGCCGAGTTTGAAATGTTTGCTTTAATATTGACTTTTAAACCCATTTCCTCAGCGCGTTTCAATGTTGTATTTCCAATAGCCGCAAGCAGGATATCACTTAGCTTAGCTTCCGGGAAGAAATAAAGAAAATTGTTTACAGCTGAAGGACTGAAGAAAGCAACGCAATTAATTTCTTTATTATTTAGTTTTTCCTTTATTTTTTTAGTACCGGCTAAAGGTTGAGGTCTTTTTGTGTAATATACGATTATATCCTCAACATTATCAACTTTATCCAATATTGTTTGCATGCTCAAATTACCTCGCGGAAATAAGAATGGTTTTCCATTCATATTTTCTTTTAATATAGTTTCGGCCAATTGGACCGAATTATAACTTTCAGGGATATGGGAAACAAGATATCCGAAATCTTCAATTGTCTTTTTTGTTTTGCTCCCGACAGCAAATGTTTGACCCTCAAACTTTATGTTTAGACAGATAAGTCTTTCAAAAAAATTTTTGGCCGCATTTGAGCTTGTGAAAATAACGCCGGAATAATTATCTAATAAGTTGATTTTCTGATCAAGTTCTGTAAAATCTGTTAATGGTATAATTTCAATACAGGGGAAATTAATAATTTTTCCCCCCTGTGATTCAATAATTTTATTAAATTCATTTGAATCTTCTATAGGCCTTGTGTTAAGAATTATTTTCCCCGAAATAGACATATTATTTAATTGCACGCAGCTCATCAAGTATTTCTCTGCCGCCTGCAGAAAGCAATTCTTCTCCCGCATTTTTGCCCAGCTCTTCTGCATCTGATGGACTACCGCTTATTTCTGTTCTTAATACTTTTTTTCCGTCCAGGCTGCCTATCATAGCTTTAAGATTTAAACTACTATTTTCCAACCTTGTATAGGCGCCTATTGGCACCTGGCATCCCCCCTCAAGGGTTCTTAATAAACTTCTTTCTGCTAAAATTTGAGTCATAGAAGAATTGTTGTTTAATGCCTTCAATAACTCATTTAATACTACATCTGCTTTTCTGGTTTCAATGGCAATAACTCCCTGGCTAACAGCCGGAAGAATAACATCTTCGGGAATTATTTGCTTAATTCTATCTCTTTGCCCTAGCCTGCTTATCCCTGCAAATGCCAGAATTAAGCCATCCCAGCCGGCGTCATCAAATTTTATTAGCCTGGTTGTAATATTACCTCTTATATCAATAACATCTAAGTCTTTCCGGAAATTTAAGAGCTGGCTTTTGCGCCTTAGACTTCCCGTTGCAACCGTAGCGCCCCAGGGAAGCTGAGTTAATGAATCATATTTGCTGGAAATGAATACATCGCGTGAGTCTTCGCGCTTGCTCACTGCCCCAATTATCAAACCTTCCGGAAGCTGGGTTGGAAGGTCTTTAAGGCTGTGAACAGCAATATCTATACTGCCTTCAAGCAGCTCGTCTTCAATAGCTTTTGTGAATAACCCTTTATCACCAATTTTCGAAAGAGAAATGTCCTGAACCTGGTCTCCCTGTGTCTTAATAATTTTTATTTCAACCCGAATTTCAGAATAGAGGTTTTCCAGGTTTTTTTTAGCCCATTCTGCCTGCCATTTTGCAAGCTCACTTCCCCGTGTTCCAATTATGATTTTATTTACAGCCAATTCTTAATTGTAGAATCGTTTAAATTGAATAGATCCTTTACCAGCTCATCATGATTCATTATTTCGTCTGATACATTAAAACTGCCGTTTAATACTCTTTGATGATAATCCGTAACACCCTCAACAAGATACTTCCTTATCTGTTTGATCTGGCCTGCAGCCTGTCCGTTAAAATTTTGCTGGATATATTGTAATGCAGGAAGAACCGGGATAGAATAATACCACATTAAATAATTCAAAATTTCCTGTGAAATAATATCTTTAACTTCAGGAATTACGGACAACCTCTTTTCATGATTTGTATCTATTATTGAGTTAAGGTCATCAATATTTTTCAGGAAGACGTTTCCAATTTTGTTGATTTTTGGGTCAACATCTCTTGGAACAGCGATGTCAATAATAAGCATTGGGTTGCCGCGTTTATATTTAGCTACTTTACGGAATTCATCATAATTGATAATATAATTGGAAGCTCCGGTTGAGCTGATAATAATATCAATTTCGCTTAGTTTTTCATTGAAATTCTCAAATGGTATTACCTCGCCATTAAACTTAGAGTATTTTTTAAGGCTTTCAATAAGCTTATGGGCATTTTCAATGGTACGGTTTGTAATGTATATTTTATCAACGTTCTTTTTTATAAGGCCCTGTATTGTAAGCTCGGCCGTTTCACCTGCACCAATTACCAGTACTTTTTTATCTTTTAAATCACCGAAAATTTTTGTTGCAAGCTCAATTGCAGCATAGCTTACAGAAAATGCACCTTCAAACAGTTTAGTTTCGCTTTTAACCCGTTTGGAAGCATGCAGTGCTTTTTGAACAAGCTGATTTAAGACTTTTCCTGTCGAACCGTTTTCGTTTGCAATTTGATAGGATTCTTTAATTTGGTGCATAACCTGAGAATCACCAACTACCATTGAATCAACACTGGTTGTAACGTGAAACAGATGCCTGCAGGCACCACTTAAAATATATTCATAAAAATGTTTTTTTGTTACGAACGAATGGGCATTATTAAACCCAATCAATAAATCTTTTAATGATTCCAGGTTCACGGAACCTTTATTTCCAATACCATATAATTCAGTCCGGTTACATGTGGAAACAATCATGCACTCGGATAAGAGGCCCTTGAACTTATCAAGTATTAAAGGGATCCTTTCCTTATCAATGAACATTTTTTCCCGTATTTCAAGAGGTGCTGTAGTGTGGTTTATACCAATTGAAATCAGAAGCGGATGATTATTTATCGATTCATTATTCATGATAGAACTATTAAAATCTATGAAAGCTTGTGAATAAAAAATTAAGTATTAATATAGAAAAAAACGCAAATACAAAACCAAGAAATGCCAAAGTCATAGTTGTTTTACTTTGCGTTCTGTAAATTTTAATGCTTGTAAAACCAAGCGCATATACAACCCATATCATAAATGTAACAATTAGTTTTGGATCAGTATATGAGAAGTTATCTATTGCCTGCGGCAGCCAAATTGCCCCAATTAAAATTGTAATAGTGAGAAATACAAAGCCAAATTTTATCGCATTGGCTGCTAATTTCTCCAGCAGCTGTAATGAGGGAAGTTTCTTATAAAAATTACTCGGGTTATTTCTTTTTATGGTCCTATACATCATCAAATAAAGAAATCCATAAATACCGGAAATCATTATAGCTGAATAGCCAATTAAAGCTGTGGAAACATGAACACCCAGAAGCCAGCTGCGTAATACGGGATTTATTTCTTTTAGCTCCTGAATAAATAACGTAGAGATTATCTGAAATATTCCCGCAATTAATAATATAAAAAAACCTGTTTGATAAACCCTTGTTTTGAATTCTATATAAATATATGTAATTGTTAAACTAAAGGCGAGTAATGTCAATAATTCAAAAATACTGGTAATCGGGGCATGTTTGTAATCAATACTTCTTATAATAAAATAGATTAAATGAAGTAAAATTACGCTTCTTATGAATATTTTTGATTTTTTACTATAAGCTTTTGTTTTTTCTGAGTTTTTGGAAAAAAAGGCAATCCCATAAAAACCCACTGCTAAAATATAGCTAATAGCTAAAACATAACTCAACAATAATATAATTAAGTCCTGGCTCATCTTCACTACAAAGATACTTTAATGACTTTCCAAGAAAAATGACTTTAATCATATTTTAAGCAATATTAAAATGATTCTAATCATGTTTTTAAGAGTTTTGGATATAAACGAAACTGAAAGTTAATTTTAGATTTAACAATATATTACAATAAATACATTTCGGGGACTTTGTACCTCAAGAATGACCAATCCAAATGAAGCCGTCTTTTCAAAATTATGTTCTATCAAAAACTTCCATTACACCTTCCTCATGTGCGCAATTAGCACAGCAATAGACTGTTTGTTCGTCTTCTACACCGTGACCTATTATTATGCAGCCACAATGTTTGCAGCGAGGTGCCAATTCAGATATAGCGCATTCAAAACTATCAAAAACGTATGTTTTTCCATTCATGACAACTTCAAAGGATTTATCGTATTCATTACCGCATTTTACACATATACCCATATCCGTATTATTTAATTTATTTATAAATATGACGAAGGTGAGTTAGAAAGGTAATCCCTTGATACCCTTTGAAAATATCTTGCTCATATAGCTTCGATATTTTCACTCGCCTTCGTCTAAAAGAAATATACAACAAATAGCATGCCAAAAAATACTATTTGACATCGATTTGTTTTTCTACCGTCTCGCTTCTTCTGTCTTGGCAAAGCAATGTTTAAAACCCCATTATTGTACTCCGCAGTGATCTTATCGCAGCCATATAATGAAAATACAAAAAACGATAAAATTATTGATAATATAGTTTTTTTTCATGCTTTAATTCCCGGCAATTTTAAATTTATGTCTCTTTTCTGCTTCTTCAATGGAATGTGATTCCTGAATATTAAAATCTTTTTCAAAAAGTTTTGTGAGCTGGTGATAATGGTTTTTTAGTATTTCAAGATCTTTTTCGCTTAAGTCCTCTACATCAATAAGCCGATTGCTTGCTCCTTTAATAGCAGCTATTAATTCATTAAGCTTAAGCTGAACTGCCAGGGAATCTTTATTTTGGGTACGTTGAATGAGAAAAACCATTAAGAAAGTTACAATGGTTGTTCCGGTATTAATAACAAGCTGCCAGGTATCGGAGAAATTAAATACCGGGCCTGTAAACAACCATATAATTATAATAAAGAAAGCAATGATAAAAGCTGTTGTTGAACCGGTAAAATGAGTGAGTTCTATGGCGATACTTTCGAAAGGCCCTGGTTTGCTTATTTTAGAGTTTACCCTAGCCATTAACTATTTCTCCCCCATTCGGGTGCAGCACCTGCCCCGTGGTATATGATGAATCGTCACTTGCCAGAAACGCATAACACGGGGCAACTTCGCCAGGCTGCCCCGCTCTGCACATAGGAACATCTGAACCAAAAGTGGAGACGTCTTTAGGAGGAAAACTTGCAGGTATTAACGGAGTCCAGATAGGACGCGGCTTTTCGAATTGGGGTTTGGGCTCCATAAGAGATTCCATACCCGGTTGTTTATTTTGTTTT
Source organism: Ignavibacteria bacterium (assembly GCA_036505135.1). Classification (GTDB taxonomy): domain Bacteria; phylum Bacteroidota; class Ignavibacteria; order Tepidaquicellales; family OLB5; genus DASXTZ01. The sequence goes on along the minus strand of DASXTZ010000463.1, from coordinate 2,684 downwards.
TGAGCGGGCCGGATACTTCTTTTCTTCGCGCCCTTTTGCATACGATCAACTTATTGTTATGGGGTTATTTAGTATCTTTATATTCTTAATGTAATCAAAAGTCGCTTCAATATATGAGATGCCCTTTAATAAATGCCGGGTACACTTACGGTTAATATTTTTCCTGAACATGCTTAAAAATTCTCCAGGCACTCCTTTATCACAAAACATTACAATAATTTTCTTAAAATTTTTTTGTTCGTATCTTACAATGTAGTTATCAAATATTTCGGAGGCGTGTTCTTTTTTAAATTTCATTAAATAAACATAAACAAATAAATGATTTGATTTACCCTCAATATACATTTGCCAGTTGTTAGTGTTCATTTGATAAAGCCTCCCCTCTGTTTTTAATGAATTAACAGATTTCTTAATTCAATTCTGGCCCTATGCAGCCTGCTTTTTACAGTACCCAGAGGCCAGTTTAAGAATTCGGAAATATCGCTTAAGCTATAGTTTTCAAGATGGAACAAAATTAAAACCATTCTGTATTCATCTTTGATCATGTTAATAGCTACGATTGCTTCATCGCTAATTGAACGTTCAGAATAATTAGGATCATAATTTAGCCGGTATTCGTTATTTTCAAACCTGATTACATGCGAATCCATTTTACTCTTCTTCCTCAGGAAGTTGAGGAAGAGGTTTTTCATTATTTTGAATAACCACGCTCTGCAATTACTGCCAAGCTCATACTTATCAAAAAATAAATAAGCCCTGATATATGTTTCCTGAACGAGATCATCAGCATCATCTTTATTTCCCGTAAGCTTTATTGCAAATCTGTAGAGATAATCTCTATGCCTGTCGGCTTCAAGTGAAAATTGGTCTTTAGGATTTACTCTCATTTTTATAAAATTTAGTTTCTATATTAAACTTCCTTTAACCTTGTTTGTATAAGAAAATTGATAATATCCAGATTAATAAGAACAGGACACCAATAATTGTATTAACCCGGTGATCCTCAAACTGAGAATCAAGATCTACATCGTCATATTTTTTCAGAGTGCTCATAATCTTTTTCTTTCAGTTTTTTGCTAAAAGTTTTTACTCCTGTAGTAACAGCAGAGAAAAAATTTACCCCATTATGAACATATTTACCTAATTGTCTATTAATATTTTCAACATTGTCAAGAATCTCATACCCTTTTTCAGTAAATGAGGTGCTTAATGCTTCTATTTTTCTTATCTCTTTTTTTGTAATTTCAGTGATTGCATTTATTTCATTTATAGTTACCGATAAATTTGCTATAACAGGCTCAATTTGCTCTGTTGTTTTAGTAATTTCACATTCAATCTTTGTTATAGATGAGGCAATCTTGCCTGTAGAAACTATCAAATAAACCGCCAGAACAGTTAACGCCAGAATTAATATTATTTCAGAAATTGATATTATTATATCTAATGCCTGCAATTATCGACTTCTTTTATTTATTCATTGCTTCTTCTTTTTCGCTGGCTCTGCGTTCTTCTTTGTAAGCTTCGACACCAGAATTTATGGCATCTTTTATCTTTGATGTTTCTCTTGAAATCGTATCTTTACCGGTATGTAAAAGATTTCCTGCGCTTTCTTTAACACTTGAGACTTTTTTTTTCGCCTCTTCAATTATTATTTCTGCTTTTTTCCTGCCGTCAGCAATTATATGCGAAGCCTGATCCTTTGCATCCCTTAAGAATCGGTTGGCATCATTAAGTACTTCATCGGTTTTATATGATATATCTCTTCTTAACTCCCTGCCGCTTTTTGGAGCAAACAATAAAGCTATTAAGCCGCCCGCTACACCGCCGGCAATGATTCCAAGCAAAAATCCTTTCGTTGTGCCTTTTTCCTGCATTTTAATGTACCTCCTAAAAATTATTGTGATTTAAAAGAATTGTTCCCTGCTTTATTAATTTTTACATCAAATCTTAACTTAAATCCAGACGGTTCAACCCATGTTGAATCAACATACAATAATCCGAATACCCGGTAAGGTGTTACGTGAAGATCATATTTTCCACTTAAGTAAAAACCATAAACCGGCTTAACAAGCTGGGGTGTTCTGAAGCTTTCCGTAATGTCTAATGTAAAATCATCCGGTGTTAGCAGACTATCTGAATCAGGCATAGTCTTGACAGTATCAAATTGGTCCTGGGTAAGATTGCTATAAAGTAAAATTTTAGCAAATTTTGTCTGATAACCGGGAACAGGTATATCAGATAAATCCCCTGATCTGAAGTAAAAAGCAGAATCATTAAAGGCAATGGAGTCAACCAAATTAGCATCTTTAATGCTGCTGCCGTCTAATACTATTGTTCCGGTATTTAAATCTACTGCACTTAGTGCAGAGTCGAACGGAATAGTTCTTTCCGAAATAACAAGATTGTTAAAATTAGCTACACTGGTATCTGTAGGCGGGGGATTAGTAACTTCTTCGTCTCCACCGCAGCCTATATGAAGCACGATTGCAAAGAAAAGTACGAATTTGAATATTTCTTTAGTCATATTTAGTTATAAACGTTAGTTAATAAATTAAAGCAGGGAAAGGTAAGGCCCCCCTGCTAGGAATTTTTTATCTGAATCTAAATTCGGCACCGCCAACAACTGTTATAAAGCTTGTTGTGCCGTTAGGAACAAAAATTACGTTGTATTTACCTTTAACCAT
>DASXTZ010000462.1:0-2053 GCA_036505135.1 Ignavibacteria bacterium | reverse complement strand
TGCAGGAATAGGAATTTGCTGAGTAGTAAAACCAACTGAAGTAAAAATAAGCGCATTAACAGATGAGGGCACAGCTATTCTAAAGCTGCCATCAGTTGCCGTTTGCGTGGCTGTACGGGTTCCTCTTGCCGTTACTGTAACGCCAGCAATACCATTGCCAGTTGAATCAGTTACTCTACCTGTTACTACGCGGTCTTGCGCAAAACTTAGCTGCGAGAATAGCAGCATTGCCGGCAAGAAAATCGTTTGAAGCAGTTTTCTGCATGACATAAGCAATCCTTAACGTTTTGATGAATCAATTTTCTAATAAACTAATGTGTATAAAGCACACAATGATAGATATTTTTTAACTTCCGAAAAAATTTAATTTAAAGGATAAGAGTTATTCTGGCTGCCTTTTGAATTAACCGATTTAAGTAATAATGCCATATATTTTTTTGTCATAATTCCAGCCTTAGATTTGAGATTTCAGGTTTCGAGGGGGTAATCAGAAACTATATTATAAGACATCGGATTGTCATGCAAGGCTGCGTGCTTCGGGCTGACTTGTCTTCTTTTTTGTTTGCTTTTTTTGCGTCTGTGATTTAGCCTTATATAATTTTCCAGGTCGATGTGGGACGTCTTCCTCCATCTCATCTAAATCAATCAGCCAATCCTTATGGGCTATTTTTTTCCGGAAATTACGCCTGTCGAGCCCAACTCCTAATATGGCCTGGTAAAGATCCTGCAACTCCCTTAGTGAAAATTTTTCCGGTAATAAATTAAAAATGATTGGATGTTCCATCACTTGTTCCCGTAAACGCTCCAAGCTCCTATCCAAAATTTTTTTGTGATCAAATGCAAGTTTTTTTATTTCATTTACTTTATGCCAATGCAATTCATTATGCGTCAGTTTAAGCTTATGATGCTTAATGTCAATTAATGAATAATATGCAATCGTTATTACCCGGCCGGAAGGATGACGGCCAATATTTCCGAATGTATGCACTTGATCAAGATACACATCATCCATGCCTGTTCTTTCTTTTAATACACGGTATGGTGCACTTTCTATATCTTCATCTGTACGTACAAGATCGCCGAGCAATGACCATAACCCTGTAAACTCTTCAAGATCTGATTTTATGAGAAGAACTTTCAGCTCTTTATTTTCATATCCAAAAATTACGCAGTCAACAGAGACAGCTATATTGAAATAGTCGAGGTGACTGATCTTTTCGATCTCAGCCGTTTTTAGATTAGCGAGTTTAGCCATGGCAGTGGTTGCTTGGGTTAAAAATAACTTATTTTAAAATAAATTTTATTGTTCTTACTGATGTTTTAGTGTTTACTCTTAATAGATATATACCAGCGGAAAACTTCTTATTGTTTTCAAAGTTGAGAGTGTGAAGTCCTCTTGATAAAAATCCTGAATATATATCTTCTATTTTTTGTCCTGTTGAATTCAACAGATCAATTTTTACATTACCGCTTTCTGCAACGGTAACATCAATATTTGCATTTTTTATTACCGGATTTGGATTGATTTTAATAAATAAATTATTGCCGGGTGCATTTATTGATATAACCAGTGTAGCAATTGTACTGACCACATTCCGATTTAAGTACACATGGTACTCCCCAGGTTGCAATGTTATATTCTGTGAAGCTCCGGTTGAATTAAATATACTTCCATCTATATAATCATACCAGGTTCCTGCATTTTGAAATGTAACATTTTCTGATTGAGGTGTCACATCAAAATTTCCTATTACACAAATTTTGGAAGTATCAGTGGTTATCTGGAGCCACTTAAAACCGCTGCCGAGGCTATAATTAATTTGATTGGTTGTAAATACATCTTTATATAATGAATGAAATCTTAGTTTGATAAGTTCGGCATACACATCGTGTAATCGCTTCCGCTGAATATTCTGCGAATAATCCCAGCGAATAGGCTTAGGATCTAACTTTTTATTGCAATCTCCACCTTCTCCATTAGTCGATTGATAACAGCGGGAATAGTCGTACCCCAGTTCTCCAAATTCCCAAATCATTTTCGGACCAGGGATAG
>DASXTZ010000461.1:0-2802 GCA_036505135.1 Ignavibacteria bacterium | reverse complement strand
TTTTCAAAAACTTTTGCAAAAGCTGAAACTATTTCTTTGAACCAGTTATTGTATGCTGCCGTTAATAACAACCCTGATTTAAAAACCATCAAATTGCGGATCGAATCAAAAACTTTCGAGGCCGAACAGAAAGCATACCTGCCCGATCCTATGTTCGAATTTGAGCTTGATGATATTATGAGCGATTTCAAAAGGGTGGGAATGATAAATTTCTATGTATCACAGATGTTTATGTTCCCCGGAAAACTTGAGCTTGAAAGAGAATCAGTGCTGAGGTCAAAACGCATGCTTGAGGCCGAGCAGATAGAAATGGCTGTAAAAATGATGAATATGGTTAGAATGAACTATTATGATCTTTACCTTATTGAACGAAAGCTTGAAGTAAATAAGGAAAGCCAGCTGCTGATGAACACACTTCTTTCAGCATCAGAGGCAAAATACACAGTTGGCAAAGGCATGCAGCAAGAGGTATTTAAGGCACAAATAGAATATTCACGGCTGACAAATGAAGAGTTCATTTTAAAACAGCAAAAAAAGGTCATTTTTTCTGAGCTGGCAAAAATCACAAAGATAATAATAGACGAAAACACCAGAATTAATTTTTCTGATATTAATGCTGATTACTTACTTGATAAGAGCAGCTTTAATTTTGATGATGTGAACACTTCAAAACTTATAAATTATGCAATAGAGCACAGGCCTGAGATAAAAACGCTTCAAAATAAGATTCTAATGAATAAAACTGATGTTGAAATGGCTAAAATCAGCCGACTGCCCGATTTTACTCTAAAATTGGGATATAAGATTCTGCCTTTTGAAGAAAGAAATGCTTTTAACTTCATGTTTGGAATAAATATACCTATAGCTCCCTGGACAAGCGGGAAGTATGACTATTCTATACAAAAGACTGAGATAAATGTTAAAGCTGCGGAGCAGGAGCTTGAATCAAAAAAGAATGAAATAAGGAATGAAGTAATAACCATTGTTAATAACCTGAAGGCTTCGAAAGAGAATATGAATTATTATTATGGAGTAATGCTTCCACAAACAGAAAATACATTGAAATCAACTCAATATAATTACGAAACCAACATGACAAGCTTTCTTGACCTGCTGGATTCATACAAAATGTACCAGGACGCAAGGATAATGTATTATGAATCAGTAGTAATGTATTTAAAGATGATTGGTGAGCTTGAAAACTCAGCAGGATTAAATTTAAAGAATTAAAGGATTTTAGAATGAACAATAAAATAATTAAAATTGCGGCTATCGCTTTTGCAGTAATAATTGTAATAGCAGGCGCGTGGTGGGTTTATACGACTTTTATATTAAGAAACGGAAATGATAAATCAGCGGCAGAAATATACACCTGCCCGATGCACCCGCAGGTAATTTCCGATAGGCCGGGGGTCTGTCCCATTTGCGGAATGGACCTTGTAAAAAAGAGCGAGCTCCAAATAATTGAGCATTTAGAAAATGATAGCACCCTTGCCGGATTAAATGCTGTTAAGCTTTCACCATCACAACAGGTTCTTGCCAATGTTCAGACCGAAAGAGTAAAAACGATGCAGTTTACCGGCGAGAAGACATTTAATGGTTACGTTAAAATTAATGAAAAGAATTTTGCTCATATTTCAACTGCCGTTTCGGGAAAAATAGTTAACATGTTCGTAAATTTTGAAGGACAGTATGTGCAAAAAGGACAGGCAGTGCTTGAAATATATTCACCCGAGCTTGTCTCTACCCAAAGAGAATACCTTCTTGCAATCAATAACCTTAACGACGTGAAAAAAAGCGGCAACCAGATAGCAACCGAACAGGCTGTGAGTCTTGTTGATGCGGCAAGAAGAAGGCTGCTTCTTTTTGAAATGACAAAAGGCCAGATAGATGAGCTGGAAAAGACCCGTGATATAAGAACGACTGTCAAGCAGTATTCCAGGTTCAGCGGTGTTATTACTAAAAAATATGTTCATGTTGGGCATTGGGCTATGGCCGGAGAGGACATTTATGATGTTGCAGATCTTTCAACAATATGGGTTATAGCCAATATATATGAAAATGAAGTTCAGTATATAAAGAATGGTCAAAATGTTGAAATAAGTTCAGGTTCCTATCCCGGTGAGACATTTAACGCAAAAATCAATTTCATAGAGCCCATATTTGATGCCGCATCAAGAACACAGCAGGTAAGAATAGATGTTTCAAACAGAAACAATAAGCTAAAGCCTGATATGTATGTTAAGATTAAAATAAACACATTTTATAACCAGCTTATTGCAGTTCCTAAAAATTCCGTTATTCGTAAAGGTGAGCATGATATAGTATATGTAGAAAAAGAAAAGGGAGTATATATTCCAAAAATGGTTAAAGTAGCTTTTGAGCAGGACGGGTATTATGCAATTTCAGAAGGAATCTCTGAAGGCGACGTAGTAGTTGTATCCGGAGGTTTTCTCATAGACAGCGAATCACAAATTCAGGCAGGCATGACGTACGGACATGAGCAGCACACGGGCTCAAATCCCAAAAAAGAGGAAGATTTAAAGATAAATCCTGACCAAGACATAATGAAAGACATGGAAAAAAAGAAATCAGAGGAGCATAAGCATTAGCCTCACCCCTAAACCTCTCTCCAAAGGAGAGGGGATTTAAGAATGAAGAGTTAAGTAGAACATAATATTAATTCAAAAACTAAAAATCAATTAAAAATGAAAACAACAAAAATATTTGCAGTTCTTATTATAGCATTTGCAGCAATTTATTTTCTCAATGGATGTGGTAAAAAACAAGATGAAGTTAAGG
>DASXTZ010000460.1:0-8361 GCA_036505135.1 Ignavibacteria bacterium | reverse complement strand
ACCGCCTTTTTCTCTGATTTGCCTTACATATTCTTTTGCAGAAAGCTTGCATCCAAGCTCGCCATTTTCAAGCTCCTGGTATGAGCCGATGACTTCATCAATCCCAAATGCAAGGTAATGATTTTTATTTTTCACGTCATTTACTTCATAGCCTATTATAACCATTACATTATTTTTCCAGCCTTCGTAACCGTCCTTACGGGGCTGCAGAGTGTTATGGTCTGTCATCATAATAAAATCAAGGCCTGAATCGCTTGCGGCTTTTGCAATTTCCTCAATTTTCCCTGTGCCATCGGAATACACCGAATGAATATGAATTGCGCCTGAATACTCGTACATTGCTAATTTTAAACGAATTGCCTCTCTGCTGCAGCAGAAAGAACAAAATAACTTTAAAAGTAATTAATATAAATGTATAATTGCGGAATCAAAAAATTGCGAGGAGTGAAACGACGAAGCAATCTCAAAATACCTGTTTAGATTTAGTGGTAAGGCTCTGCAGGTCTTGTTTAATCAGATGTTTTTTAGCTGTATTTATGACTATTTATTGTTTTTCTTCATCCTCACAGGTAAAAGAGGAAAATTCTTTTCTTAAATTAAGCACTTGGGCTATCTTGCAGGCCGTTCCATCCCCAACATATTTTGAGGATAGAAATACCGCAAATTCCCGTCTGAAATTTGGGTTTGAGTGGCAGATGATACCTTTTTCATATTCCTTTAATACAAATAAGTATTTATCAAAAGTGAATTTTTTTTATATTAAACCTTCAAAGAGGTTTTCAGGCTCTGCAGAGTGCTTCTTTGAGCCAGCGCTGATTTTGAGTGATTTTAAGTATGCTGAACTCAAAAAATTTATGTTCAAAACGGGGGTAAGAATTATTCTGCCGGTTGCTCAAAAAGGTGAATATCTTTCAATTTCATTTGGCGCAGGGTATTACAGGCAATCAGGAATAAATGAAAAAATTTATGATGGAATTACTTATGAGGCCGCCCTATTTTCATTCTTTGGAATGCTGGGTTTAAAGTTTAATTATAATCAAAACGCCATCAGCAGGTATAATATAGGGGTTTATATCAAGTATTATTAGTTCCAAGTTAAATTAGACAAGGGGTTGCAACCCCTTGTCCAAAAAAACCTGTTCAGAATTAAGGATTTAGAATATGAAAAGATTTTTATTATATACATTTTTTCTATTAACAATGACGTCGCTATCATGCAACCTACTAATGGTGGCGGTTAGAAATGTTACTACATTTTTCACTCCGCCCGATGTTGTTGATGTTAAAGTCAAAAATCCTATAAAGCCGGATGTTAAATTATCAGCATTATGGATTGGCCATTCAACGGTTTTGCTCCAAATGGATGATAAGGTAATTATAACCGATCCTTTTCTTACTGAAACCGTTGGTGAGTTTGCAAGAAGGGTTGTTGATGTTGGAATGGATATTGAAAATATACCTAAATGCGATCTTATACTTATATCACATTCCCATTTTGACCATTTAAGCTATGGCAGCCTTGAATATCTTGAAGAGAAAAGCAAAAACGCACCCTTGGTTTTTCCAAAAGGACTTGAAAACTATCTTCCTGATTTTGATTTTAAATTTGTAAGAATGGATAACAATGATGGCTATAAAAAAAAAATCATAGGAGAAACAAAGCTACTAAACGGAATTAAAGTAACCACCGTATATGCCCAGCACTGGGGCGGAAGATATGGATTAGACGGTTTCGTTTGGGGTGACCATGCCTATACAGGTTACATACTGGAATATAACGGACTTACTGTATATTTTGCAGGCGATACAGGTTATGATTCGCTAAAGTTTAAGCAATTAGGGGAAACTTTTAAAATTCAGCTCGCACTTATTCCAATCGGGCCTTGCGCTGATTGTGAAAATTGCGGAACTCAAAATCATGTCTTCCCCCCCGATGCAGTTTATATTTTTAAGGATATTAACGCTAAGTGGATGGTGCCGATACATTATGGAACATTAATGTTTGCCCAGGCGGATCCTATGGAGCCGCTTTTTGCATTGAAGAAAATTATTGCTGCCGGGCAGCTTGAAGACAGGATAAAGATTTTAAAGATAGGCGAACAAATGGAGTTTATGAAAAAGTAAAGTATTTTAATGTATCAGCTCCTTCAGCCTAAATGATAGATTGACAAGAATCAATGTAAGCTGGACGTTTTGTGTAATTAACCTATCGGCCTCTTCAATTTCCATTATGATGCTATACACATCTGTGTTGGGATAATTTGAATCAAGCTTTTTAAGGCGGTCGATTATATCTGCATTTGCAGTATTAGTTTCGCAGTTTCCTGTATTATATTTTATAAGCAAGAGGTCCCTGAACCATGTGCTAAGCAGGTACAGGAAATACTTTGTTCTATCTCTGTCATTTTTTGCAGTAACGTTTCGCGCGGTAAGGACAATATCAGCATATTCATTTTTTAATATTGAAACAAGATATTCAAGCGCGGCGTCGCGAAGCTCTTTTATTCCCATATCAAGAAGCTGCAAAGCCCTGCTGTAACTTCCGGAAGCGATACGTGAGGCAAGCTCAATATCTTTTTTAGAGTATGATGTTGTTTCGGAAAGCTTTGTTATGATTTGTTCAGGTGAGAGCGGTTCAAAATGTATTTTTTGACATCTTCCTGCTATTGTTTGAGGGAGAGCATTCATTTTCGAGGTGGTAAGTATCAGCACGCTTTTAGCAGGGGGTTCTTCCAGAACTTTTAATAGGGAATTTGCAGCCTCCTGCCTCATTTTTTCAGCCTGAGAGATTAAAAATACTTTTGTATTTCCATGAGATGCAGATAAATAAATTTTGCTAGCCAGGTCGCGGATACTATTTATTCTTATATTGTTGGCATTTGGAATATTTATCTGATGATAAGGATTTTCGGATTTAAGCTTAAGCTGTTCAATATATGCATCAAAATCGCCTGCTGTAAGCTTTTCTATCGGGTCTGAATCGGTTTCTTCTGCTCTTCCTGCAGGTAGGGCGCAGATAAGATTAAAATATTCGGAATGGAATGCGGATATTTTCCTGCAGCTTTCACACTTATTACATGCTTCATCGCCATTTTGCACATTTGAGCAATTCAATAGCTTTGCAAGCTCAATAGCAATTGCATCCTTTCCCGTTCCTTCGCTGCCATAAAATAAGTATGCGTGGGAAAGCCTCCCTGCTTTATAGAGAGACCTGATTTTCTCTTTTACTTTTTCCTGTCCTATTACGTTGTTCCACATAGTGTTTAATTGCGAGCGAAGCGAAGCATCTCATTGAGATTGCTTCTCTCATTTCATTCGCTCGTGATTTTGATTAGAACGCATTTCCCAGTCCAAAATGAACGGCATACTTGTTCTTAAAAATATCAGAAGGATTATCCCATAGCCACCTTTTCCCTTCATCTGCCGAGGGGTCAAAAAGCTTGAAGCCTAAATCGATCCTTATTGGGCCAACAAAAGTATTATAACGCAGTCCCAGTCCAGTTGCAAGTGCGATCTGGCTGAAGCGGAAATATTTTTCTCTTTCCCAAACATTCCCGTAATCAAAAAAACCTACTACCCAAAAATTTTTCAGGAAATTTTTTGAATCGGACAAGGGATTCCATCTGTATTCCATACTGCCTTCAAGTAAAAATTTGCCGCCATCTTGCTTTACATTCAGTATTCCGTTTTCCTGCCCTCTCCACCCGCGAATGCTGTTTCCTCCGCCGCTAAAAAACTTATATATCGGGTTAATTGGAACAATATTTTTACCGGCGCCATATTCAATAATATCCCCAATTTCAAGATTCATTGCAATAATTGCAGAGGCAGTACCTGAGACATCTTTAAAAAATTTACTAGGGATATAAAATTTAATATATTGAGAATACTCCACATCCTTTACGATTAAAGAAATAAGCCTTGGGACAAGCCCCGCAGATTCGAACGTTATTGAATTATAACCGCCTTTTGACGGGCTAAATAGATCATTCGTGCTGTTGTGGATTATTGTAGCCCCGATTATTGAATTCATAGAGCTTGTGCGGGAGCCTTCAGGATGAAATACACCATCATCATCTGTATAGTCCCGTTTATAACGTGTTCTTACCTGGTCTAATGTAAGATCGAAGTATGCGTTCTGATAAAAAGTATATGGGGCGATAAAATAAGAAAGCCTTGCCAGGTTGTTAAAATATACAACTTCCCGGGTATTATTCCAGTTAAGCAGCCCTATCGAAGGGTTTAATGTGAAAGAAATATTGTTATTGAATAAATACGGCTGGGTAAAGGCAAAAGATAATTCAACCTGGTTATTTCCAAAATCATGAATTTTCCCCTCAATTTTGGCTGAAAATATTCTTCCTCCTCCGAAGAAATTTTTGTCCTGGTATTTTAAAGATGCTCCGCCGTAAAGCAAGTTTAAAAAATAAATTACCGATATCCCGGGAGTGACCTCATATTTTTTTCCCAAAGTTATATTAACTTTCATTTGTACCTTGTGATCTTCTTCAAAAACCGTATCAACTTCAACTCTTCCTATCTGTATTAATGCAATCTTAGTTAAGTTATATTCGCTCTCCTGCATTTTGCCCCTGTTAAAAAGCTCACTTTCTTTAAATTCCAATTCTCTTTCAATAATGTCTTTCCCAAGGTTATACCTGTTATCGATAATGTTAATTTTTGTATTCCCGAACCGATAGCGGTCCTGGGCCCCTTTGAAATAAAACCTTATCACTACCTTATGGCGGTATTCTTGTTTTTTTTGAAGCTCGTCTGAATATTTAGCAACAATAGTTCCAAGCGTATCTGCAATATATGCACGGTAATAACCGGTATTTTGCAGTGCATTTATAACTCTGTCTTTTTCCAGAGAAATATTTTGTTTTATATAAGGATCGCCAATTTTGATCAAAGTATTTGGATAAATTTCCTGCTTTGCTTCTTCGCTTATTAAGCCAATGCCTTCGTAATGTATTTCTTTTATAAAGTATCTTTCATTTTCAACAATTTTAAACTCCAAATCAATTTCAGTGCTGTCGTCGGAAATTTCAGTTGCAGTATCAACAAGAACGTCGAAAAAGCCGTTATCAAAGTAAAATTTCTTTAACCTTTGCCGGTCGTCCTCAAAAGTCATTCTGTCAAAGTATTTTTCACGGGGCAAAAGCAAAACTTCTTTTAAAACACTTTCTGCAAACGTAGCAGTTGTTTTAAATTCAAAATTAACATCACCGTTTTCAAGCCTTGCAGCGTTAATGCCGGCAATTGAAACAGAAACATTAATTAAAGAAAAAATTACAGAGGATATATAATATTTCAAAGTATTAACAAAAAAACCCCGAAACATGATCGGGGTTAATATAACAAGATTTTAACACCTGCTTCAGAAATCCTTATCTTCTTCATCATAGAAGAAATCTTCTTTGGTAGGGTAATCCAGCCAAATTTCTTCGATGCTTTCATAAGGTTCATCGGTATCTTCAAGCTCCCTCAGGTTTTCAATAACTTCCTGCGGGGCCCCAGTTCTTTGCGCATAGTCAATTAGCTCTGCCTTATTTGCCGGCCATGGGGCATCATCAAGAAAAGATGCGAGCTCCAATGTCCAAACCATAGTTTACTACTCCTTTTTTAATTTTTACAGTTGTAAATATATAAAATAAAAAATTTATTTTTTTAGTCTCTTAATCTTGGGTCAAGAGCGTCTCTTAAACCTTCACCAACCAGATTATATGTAACAATGGTTAAAAATATCATAAAACCGGGGAAAATTGCAAGCCACCATGCCGAAGTGGCTCCCCTTGCTTCATTCAGTAATGAGCCCCACGTAACCGTAGTTGCTTTTACACCAAAGCCAAGAAAGCTTAAACCTGCCTCGGTAAGAATCGCACCTGCAATTTCAAAAGCACCGGCTATCAGGACCGGTGCAAGCGAATTAGGTAAAACATGCCTGAATATAATCCTCGTATTGGATAAACCAAGTGAAGTTGCAGCAGAAACATAATCCATATTTCTGCTCCTTAGAACTTCACCACGTGTTAATTTTGCGTTACCCGTCCAGGTTGTTAAACCAATTGCGAGCATTACGTACCATATACTTGAACCGTAAAGTGCAATAATAGTGATTATCAGGAAAAATGCGGGGAAAAGCTGCATAACTTCGATAAAACGCATAATGAGCAAATCTACCTTACCTCCATAAAATCCTGCTATTGCTCCCAAAACAATGCCAATAAACAGAGAAATTCCTGCGGCAACAAAACCTACAGAAAGCGATATACGAGAGCCGTGTATGAGGCCGGAAAGCACATCACGCCCGATCCCATCTGTCCCCAGGTAGTGGCCGGTTTCGGTTGAAGGTCCGGTAACATTATTAAACAGATCAACATCAGAAAAATAATATCTAACCGGCGGCCAAATTGCAAAGCCATATTCAAGTGATTTCCAGTCAACATTTAACAGCTCAGGATCCCATTTTGAAATACCTAAGTCAACCATATACTGCTTAAACACAGGTGCGTAAAATGAATCTTTATACGTGCAGATAATTGGTTTACTGTTTGCCAGAAAGTCTGCAAGCAGAGCAATTGCGACAAGAATAAAAACCAGGTAAAGTGCAACCATTGCAAGCTTGTTTTTCTTGTATTGTTTCTTAACCAAAGACCAATATGTTTGGTCCGGCCTTCCTACCTCAATTTTTTCGCCTGTAATACCATTTGTAGTTGCGGTAACTGCCAGTTGGCCTCCGAGCGCATTTTCAGTTTCTAATTCTCCTAATTTGGTTTGTCCTCTTTTCAATTTTTCATCTGCCATTATTATGCTGTCCTCCGGGTAAATGCAATTCTTGGGTCAACTATAGCATACATTATATCCATTAAAAGCAGGCCTATTATAGTTAAAACCGCTATAATAACAAGCTCGGCCATAATTAAGGGATAGTCTCTTGCAAGCAACGCTTGAAATGCAAGCTGTCCTATCCCCGGAATGCTGAATATAGTTTCTATAATTACGCTGCCCCCGATCAAGGCAGGGAAAATTCCGGCAAGAAGAGTAATAATAGGTATTAAAGAGTTTCTCAAAGCATGTTTAAGAACAACAGTTGTTTCTTTTAGTCCTTTGGCTCTTGCAGTCCTTATATAATCCTGCCTGATAACTTCAAGCATACTGCCGCGCATCTGGCGGGATAAATATGCAAAGCTTCCGTAAGTGTAACATGCGATTGGCAAAACTAAATGCCATATTTTATCCCAGATTCTTTCAAGAAAAGTCCAATTATCCGAGCCAAGAGTGTATAAACCGCTTGTTGGAAAAAGTTTTATGTATTCAACATTTGCCAAAAAAACTATTGCCATTGTTCCTATCCAGAATGTTGGGAGTGAATATAAAATGAACAGGACAACGGTTGATGCTCTGTCCCAAAAGCTGTATTGTCTTGCTGCTGAATAGATTCCAATAGGAATTGCAATAAGATATGAAATAAAAATCGCACTAAAACTTATCGGAATCGAAACGGGAAGCCTTTCAACTATCTTATCGAGAACAGGACGGTTATCAACAAATGAGTTACCAAAATCAAGCCTTGCCATATTTCCCAGCCATATGAAGTATTGCATATATATCGGTTTATCAAGACCCCATTTTTGCCTGTAATAATCCTTTGCCTGCTCATTCAACTGGCTTTTTTCATCAGTCTTCATAGATTCTTCACTGACACCCACTTTTAGCTCCGTGGGGTCTCCAGGAGCTAATCGTGAGATTACAAATGTTATTATTGTAATAGCTATTAATGTCGGAACGAACAATAAAAGCCTTTTTATTACATACTCGGTCATTTATCCGATGTTAAAATTTTTAATTTGGAGTTTGCGTGAACTTTTGAACATTCTTTGGCACCCACCATTCATTTAATTGATAGCTTGGCTGAGCGGGGTACCATCTAACGTTTTTAAATCTCTGCCCGTAAACATATCTTGCCAGGCCTGAGTACATAAATGTGTAAGGCTGTTCGTTGGAAATTAGCCTCTGCCATTCCTTTAAAATAGCTATTCTTTTCTGTTCATCGAACTCTGCCCTATAGAGTTCAATCAAACTATCTGAGGTTTTGTTTATAAAGCTTATGTAGTTACTGCCTTCTCCTTCAGATTGGCTTGAATGCCATAGCTGGTATGGATCCTGCGGAATTACCGACATTACCCATGCAGCAAGTGTTGCATCAAATTCATGTTTCTTAGTCTTATCGAGATATACTGACCATTCAAGGTCCTGAATGTCAGCCTGGATGCCTGCTTTCTTAAGCATATCTATTATGGTCAGAACAACCTGCCTGCGTGTCGGGTTATTGTTGTTAAGAAATGTAAACTTAAACGG
>DASXTZ010000459.1:0-1501 GCA_036505135.1 Ignavibacteria bacterium | reverse complement strand
TTGACGAGGCAGTTTTAAGCGAAGCAGTAGAAATAACAAAACGCAATACTTTTAATCCAGGTGTTGTTGGGAAAGATATTGCCAAGCTGGAACGGTTCTATTTTGATAACGGCTTCTTTGATGTAAAAGTAGATACATCGGTTGTGTATAATTACGAAGAAGAAAATGTTATTGTAAAATTTTATATTACCGAAAATAAACATTACAGAATAAGCAATATAATTTATACGGGTCTGGATAGGATATCTGAAACTGCAAGGAAAGAATTAAAAAAAAATAAAATAATTAATAAAGGAAATTATTATAACAGGGTTTTAATTCTGCAGCAAACAAATGTTATTGCGGATGCTTTGCAAAATACCGGGTATATGCATGCACGTGAAAAACAGGATTCAGGGATTGTGATAGGAAAGTATGATACTGTAGTTACAGTAACTGTAAATTTTACTGGCGCTGATACCATTTACAAGTTCGGCAAAACAGATATTGATATACAGAAAAATATTTATGGGGTCAGCGAAGACATTATCAGAAAATGCATTGTATATAGGGAGGGTGAAACATACAGCAAGGCAAGGAAGCTGGAAAGCGAAAGGAATATTGCAAAAATAGCCATTATAAAAAGTGCAAGGATTGAAGTCGGGTCAGTTAGCAATGATGTTGCAAACTTTACGGCTAACATTAATCTTAATGATATGCACGAGGTTACTCCATATGTAGAAGGAACAAACATAGATAATTATTTTTTCTTTGGCGGAGGAGCAAAATATCTGAATAAATACTTTTTTGGCGGCGGCAGGTTACTTTCTCTTGAACTTCACGCTTTGTTCAACTCGCCGAAAATTAACAGAATGGAACTGGCAGCAACTATTACGCAGCCCAATCTTTTCAATGTTAAAACTTCGCTTAGCGATAAAATCACCGTTGGACTATATAATCTGGAAGGACTCAAGCATTATTTTATTGGAAACCAGACCACATTCAATTATTATCTTGCCGATTATACTTTTTATAATAATGTTGGCGTCGATTTGACTGAGGAGATGCTCTGGATTCAATATACAATTGATAGCAACGGCACATTGACGCTTTTCAACTCTGTTTTAAGTACAACTATATCGCATGATAATACTAACGAAGCGATTTCTCCTTCCAGCGGGTATTATCATTCCTTAACAGTAGGACATGCCGGCTTAATCCCACGCCTGCTAATCAATGCATTGAACAATAAAGTAAAATATTCTCAATATTATAAATTAAGCACAAATAACAGGATCTATTTTGATATTAATAATTTAATTCCTTACACTGTTTTTGCTACGGCTTTCAGAACCGGCGATATTATTGAATATGGCAGCAGTCCGAACCAAATTACTGTTCAGCCTATTTACCGGTTCTTTAGCGGAGGAAGTAATAGCCTAAGAGGGTGGAATGCCAAAGAAAATGGAATACTAAAAGACAAAAAATTCGGCGGTAAATTCTTATTAGAAGGAAGTTTGGA
>DASXTZ010000458.1:0-8166 GCA_036505135.1 Ignavibacteria bacterium | reverse complement strand
TTTGATTCTCATAATTTTACATCACAGTTTGTTTTTTTCGGTGCATTGGGAGCAATTTTCTTTGCTTTATTAAAAACACTTAAACTTTTACTTGCTATTTTTTTATTTATTATATTTTGCATTCTTGCAGCTATAATTATGCCGGGTGCGTTTACTGGATCAATGACCCTTGTTGCTGTATTAAGTTTAATAGCACTTGGAAGTGCAATTTATATTTATTGGAAATATTTGTTTAATTTCAGAGAAATTACAAAGATAAGAATCCTGTTTCTTGCAGGTGCACTGGCAATTACAAACGTGATTGTTACTGTGATTTCAAGTTTTGTTTATAGCGAACCGGGTATAATTGGCAGGGCTATTTTTATAAATCTCTCAATGGGCTTTTTAATAGGTTTTGGTTTGGGGCTTGGAATCGAGATGGCGGCATACCTAATTGGCCGAAAAGTTAATTTGTCCCACACTGATAAGGAATAAATTATGGAAATCATAATACCAATAGCTTTTTTTGGCATTAATTCTTTTCTTTGTATATGCTTCTAAAAGCGGAGCAGAGAGTTGAGTATTCATGGACAAATGCCATAATATGAGATGATGAGAATAACTGATCCGGATTTTTTATTTCACAGGCATCGAAAAATTGATATTATCTGTGGAAACATTATACTTTATTTCTGCAAATTCCCTGATAGTTTCTGCCCATGGGTCAAGATATGACAGGCGGACTGAATACGGCGCTTTCATGCCGTCAGTAGCTTTATAATTTCCAAATTCAACTCTGTCCGGAATTGAACCCAGGATCGATTTCACAGAGGTGGTTTTTCTGATTAAAAGCCCGGTACTGATATCAAAATACAGCCTGTCAAATTTATTTTCGTTAATTGTTCCTCCTACCACATAGCAGGTTAATCCATCAACAGTATCTGTGGCAAGTACTTTTGTTTCTGTATACCTATTTTTAAAGTCTAAATCTTTATAAAAGTCAGCCCATTGTTTAAGCTTTTCCAGGTCATACCCCTCAACTTCATTAATTTCATTTCCATTTTGAGTCCAGCCTTTATTTCCGTCATACCCCCTGTAAATTTTGCTGCCGTCAGGAGCGGTTAAGATTGAGAGGAATTTATCCGGAGCCTGCTGGTAAATTTCTATTGGAAAGCTTTTACCGTCCCACAATGTGGAAGTTCCTCTCGAGTATTTTGATTTAATGTCTTCCGGTTTTGTTACACCAAGAGCCTTGTAATAGTTGTCAAATACTACAGAGGCTTCAGGCAGGTTGTCCGGCTGTTCTGATTTCTGCACTACAGGCGGGAACTGAGGCAGAACAGGTGTTTTTGCCGGACGCTGACCTCCTCTATGGCAGGTAAAGCAGGTTACAGAATTAACGCCTTCAAAAAATTGTGTATTTATATTTTTTACCATTGTTATCATTTCACGCGCCGTTTTTTTGTGCTCAAGCGAATCACTTTCCCATGTCCATGTCCCGTCTTTCTCATTATGCACGTGGCAAAATGAGCACCTGACATTTAATGATGCTCTTATGAAATGCATCACCATATGCAGGTCGCCTGCAGGCATCCCTTTTAATACCTGGATATTTTTATAAACTTCTTCTGCAGGCTTATTATCATCCCCGGGAATTATTGAAGAAGAAAAAACTTGTTTCAAACTTAAAATACTTATTGTGGTAATTAATGAAGCAGTAAATATAATAATAATTGAGAGCCTGAAAATTGAGCTTTTTTTCATATAGAGATAAATTTATTAATGAATGCAATTATAAGGATATATAAAAACATAAAAAACCAATTATTTGGTAGGAAAAAATATTAGATCCAATCAAGAGCTTGAGATGTGAGCCTGTAGGAAGCAAAAACTAATTTCTTTTTAATGCTTTTTTTATTGTTGAAACCATTTCCGTATTATCAAAAGGCTTTGTCATAAAAGCATACGCGCCCAAATCGATTGCCCGACCTGCGCTGCTATTTTCTGCATATGCAGTAAGCATTATTACTGGGATATTTCCATCAAGGTTCTTTATCTCCTTTAATAAATCAAAGCCGTCACAATCAGGAAGTCTTTTATCGAGTATAATAAGATTTGGTTTTTTTGATTTTAGCATCTTAATAGCTTTTTCTTTGTCACCAGCTTCAATTGCTTTGTAACCTGACTCTTCAACTAAAGTGGATAATGTAAACCTTAAGTACTTATTATCATCTATAATGAGAATTTTTTTCATTATAAATCTAAAAATTTAAAAAAAATAATAAATTGTGATTTTAAATTTATTCTAAAAAAAATTATTAATCTTTAGCAACCGGTAACCGTATTAATATATTAGTTCCTTTATTCAATTCACTTTCAAAATAAATTTTTCCTGAATGTGCCCTAATCACATGATAAGCCATGCTTAACCCCAGTCCGGTTCCGTTATTTTTTGTAGTAAAGAAAGGCTCCAGTATTTTATCTAAATTTTCTTTAGGAATTCCCGCCCCTGTATCTTTAAATGAAATTACAGCTTCTTTTCTTTCATTATCTATTTTAGCTGTTATATATAAATCACCACCACCAGGCATAGCATCAATAGAGTTCGAAATAAAATTCAGAAAAGCGGTTTGAAGCTTTTCTTCATTAGCCATGATAGTTTGAAGACCGGTATCAATTGATTTTGTCAACTTAATTTTATTTTTTGCACACCTGATATTCACAATCTCATAAAGATCATTAATTATTTTATCTATGCTTGTTTTTTTGAAATTTACGTTGTGCGGCGATGCAAAATTTAATAAGTCTTCAATAATATTATTGGCTATATTGGAATTTACCATTATATATTTTAAATGCTTCTTTAAGGCGGGTTCTATTTTTTGCTTATTTAACAGCTGTGCCAAGGCGCTTATATTAGCAAGCGGATTGCGTATTTCATGAGCTATACCTGAAGAGAAGCGTCCAAGTGATGCAAGCTTTTCGGAATGGATCAGCTCGGCCTGTGCTTCCCTTAGCTTTTCATAGGTCAGCCTTAGTTTTTCTTCAGCACGTCTTCTTTCAGTAATCTCATTCTGGAGGTCATCAATCAGCATGTTTAATTCTATAGTTCTATCCCTGACCCTGTCTTCCATTTTATCGTGCGCCTCTTTAAGTGCTGTTTGAACCTTTTTTATTTCTGTAATATCCGTAACCGAAGCAAGCCATCCGGCTGGTGTATCGTCATTGCTTTTAATCCGGTTTACCATAACAAGTGCATCAAAACGTTCCCCGTTTTTTCTGCAGAACTTAAGTTCGAATCCTTCTTTTGGGACATTATCACATAATGTTTTTTCAAATGCGTCCTTTATATTTTCAATTTCTTCCGGAGGCCAGTAAACAAAAGGGGGTTTGGCTCCAACTAATTTTTCTTCAGCCCATCCCAGCATTTTGCATAATGAGGGGTTAACATAAGTTTGAATTCCCTCTTCATTTACTGCTGCTATTCCGGCAGCAATAGAGTCTTCTACTGCTTTTCTGAATGAATATTCTGCGTTAAGTTTTCTTTCGGAAATTTTTCTATCGGTAATATCCCTTGCTACGCAAAAATGCATTCCGGGAAGAAAATTTGCTTTCGATACCCAGTCAACATCTACAAGGGAACCATCTGCGGCCATCAATGGAAACTCTCCCCTGAAATATCCTTTGGTTTTCAGGTCGCCAAAAGCCTTAATCGATTCTTCAAATAGTTGTGATGGCATGAATTTGCTGAAATTCTGTCCTATCAGTTTTTCGGGGCTGGTTTTTAACATGCGGCAGAAGCTGTCGTTAACGTTTAAATATGTTCCGTTTTCATCAAGTATCAAAATGCCATCAAGTGTATTGTCAAAAAGAGACTTATATGTACTTTGTGCTATTTCCCGTTCTTCTTCGGCGTGCATACGCACCAGGTTGTTACCTATTTGCCTGCCTGAGGCATTAAGAACTTTAAGAAGGTCCGGCAGGGGCTCAATTATTTTTTTGTTGAAGCATTCGATGATTGCAATTACATCACTACCGCTTCTTATGGGAAATGCAAAACCTGCATGCAGGCAAGCTTTGTGTGCAAATGCAGCACGGGGGAAATTATTATCCATTGTTACATCAGGTATCCAGGCCGGTTTGTTTAAATCCCACACTCTGCCGGGTAAGCCAATCCCTTTTTTAAATGTACGTTCAGGGTCAATCATCCCGGATATTTCTATCATATGGTCCTGCTTATGCCACTGGTTTTCATACCTGAGAAGCTTTGATTTTTTATCAACAAGCCATATCATTCCTAACTCCCAGTTTAAACCCTCACATATTGATTGAAGTACTTTTTGAGATGCTTCCTTAAAAGTTTTTGATTCCGCCAGGGCTTTTGAAATTGAATACTGGATGTTAAGATGTTTCTCAGCTATTTTGCGAGCGGTAATATCCTGAATTATTGCAAAAGAATAAATAATATTTCTGTCAGAACTACGCATAACCGATGCAGTGATCTCGCCCCAAACCACACTACCGTCTTTGCGTATGTAACGTTTTTCCATTGTATACTCGGGAAAGTCTCCCTTCAGAAGTTTTTTATAATATTCTCTGGTTTTTGTTATGTCATCAGGATGTGAAATATCAATAAATGTTTTTTCTTTCAGCTCTTCCCTTGTGTATCCCAAAAAATCACAGAGTCTTTGGTTTACCATCAACAGCTTTCCCGTTTTTGGGTCAGCTACGGCCTGGCATGCACCGGAAAGGTCAAACAACGACCTGAACTTTTCTTCACTTCTTAACAAGGCTTCCTCTGCTCTTTTCTGTTCGGTGATATCGGTGCAGATAGCGGCAATATATTGCGAATTGCTATTTTTATCCTGTATCAGGGCTACTGATTTTCTTACCCAAACAATAGAATTATCGGGGCGCAAATATCTCTTATCGATCATAAAGTCCTTACCATCGGAGATCAGTTTTTCATAAAGCTCCATATTATGAGGTAGATCCTCGGGATGTGTAATTTCCTGCATGTGCATATTAATAAGTTCATTTGCAGGTCTTCCAATAATTTCACAATACCGGTCATTTACGAGCACAAATTTCCCCGTGAGGTCAAATTGGGCAATACCAACTGCAGCCTGTTTAAAGATACCATAAAATCTTTGCTCACTTTCCCGCAGCGCGGTTTCGAGCCTTTTGCGGTCGGTAATATCTACAAGTACATTTACAGCTCCTGCTAGTTTGCCATTTTCATCGTGAATTGGATTAGCATGTGCAAGTACTGTCAGGCGGCTTCTATCGGGCCGCTCTATGACAATCTCTTTCCCTACAAACTCTTCATCTTCTTTTAAAGCCAGTGCCATCCAGCATTGTTCGCGCTTAACTGGCTGTCCATTAACGTAAAGCTTATCTGACCCGCTGTATCTGTCAGCGGGGTCGTTTAATTTTGGCGCCCGTCCCCACATTTCGGCCGCTCGCTCGTTATAATAAGTAATAAGCCCCTCTGCATCGCATGTATAAGTTCCGGCAGGCATTTTTTCAAGTAAACGCTGAAACTCCATTCTGCTGCGTTTTTCAGCTTCATGCATAGCATCCTGCTGGGCTTCCAGTTCAAGCTGTAATCTTTTTCTTTCGGTAATATCGCGCGTGAAACAGCGGGTATGAATAAACTTACCGCCCTCCCAATATACATTCGAGGAAATTAATACATCACGCACGGAACCGTCTTTACATTTTAGCTGGGCTTCATAATTATGAATGGATTCTTTATTCTTTAGACGGGTTAACATATCATTTATCTTTACGGGGTCTACATGGATTTCAGATATATGCCGTCCTATATATTCTTTTTTGTTGTAGCCAAGAAGCTCAAGCTCATGTTTATTTGCCCAGATTATTTTACCGTCCTTATCTATCCAATGCAACCCAAGAGAAGCATTATCTACAAAATCACGCAGCTGCCTTTCACTGTCCTTAACAGCTTTTTCATTTTTATTACGCTCTGAAATAACCGAAGAAAAGCTGATTGACATAACGGTTATTATACATATAAATATTTGTAGAAAAACTAAAGACTCATTAGGTGAGGAGACAACAAACGGTCCATAGCCGTTAAGAGTTCCCCAGATGGCAATTGCGCACATGCTAAATGCTGCAGTAATTATAAAACGTTTTGAAAACCGAAGTGCTATCCATACAAATGGCGGAATAATTATATAGCTGAACGGATAATTGTGGGTGGCCGCAAATGAAAAAGGAGTGAATTCTATAACACTTATTAATACAAGGGTAAGAACAACACATACTGCTTCTAAAATTTTTTTATTATCCATCTTAAGGGGTTTATCTACTGCCCACAAAATTAGTAATGGTGCAATAAGAAATGCACCTATGGCATCGCCCAGCCACCAGGTAAGCCATACTGAAAAATATTTACTCCACTCGGCAAGGCCAAATATTGCAAGGCTGGTAACACCTATTGTTGCACTGATAAGCGTGCTTAAAATACCTGCAAGGAATACAAAATTGAAAATATTTTGTACTTTTTCAAAAGCGCATTTTCCATTTGCATATTTATTTACAAGATAGGCACCCAGCAGCCCTTCTAAAGTATTCCCTATTGCTATAAAAAGGGAAGTAGGTATAAAACCGGTGGTTGTAAAATTAACTAATAGTGCTCCGACAAAAATAACAGGCCAGAGGTAATATCCTCTTAGTATCAGGACAGCAAGTGCAATGCCTGTTGGCGCCCAGACAGCTGAGGCACTTTCATTTTCATAAGCAAGGCTGAGTCCTAATTTGCCCGATAAAAAATAAACAGCAAATATGATGAATATCCATAAGGCTTCGTTGAGTGCGGTATGCTTTTCTGATTCCTCATATTTTTTCCCGAACAATGAAAGTAAGGTAATTTTACTTAAGCCATTGCTATTATTGCCAAAAAATTTATCAGAATTGCGGTTTAAGGTTTCGCTCTCAGAAATATTCTTTTCTTGAAGTCCGCCACGCGTAAAATTCATAGTTTTCTTTTCTCCTCAAAGAAAAGTATTTTATGTTATAAATATATTATATAATATACTTATAAGTAATAATAGGCTAACACGATTTTAACTGAAAAGGTTACAAAAATTAAAAAAATTGCGAAAAAACAGAAATTTAAAACATTATAAAAGTAAGTATTTATACTTGTAAATTTAAATACGTAATATAAGATGAAAGTTTATTTCCATGATGTGCTCAACCAGTTTTCATAAATTGATTTTTGCAGTGGATTAGAATCCTCTACTTTTGTTATTTTATAGGTGTAGGTAGTAATATTTTTAATCGGTATTTCAAACTGCCTGAGAATTTCATTTCTCATGACAGTAAGTGTTACAGTATCGCCATCATTCATATCCGAAATCCTGTCTGTAAGTGAGGAACTGTTAACTTTATATCCGTTTAGTGCTATAATCTCATCACCCGTTTCTAAACCTGTCTCATAAGCCGGTAATCCCGGAACAACATAATTAATTATAAGCCGATCACCCTGGTTACGTGTATTAATACCAATTGCAGGTTTTATCTGATTTATAGTTTTGTTAAGCTGTAGCCCGGCATATAAGAGGTATTTATTCCAATCTAGTGTATCCGTGCCATATAAATATGACTCAAAAAATTTCGATAGGTCTTCACCGGCAAACTCCCCGCTTACTTTTATAAAATCTGCATTTGTGAACCCTCCTTTTTCAAGAGGGTATCGCTCGTACATAGCCCGCATAACATTATCCAGTGAGTATTTATTACCCGTATTATTGCGGATCTCAAGATCAAGCAGAAGGCTAACATTAGAGCCTTTATCATAGTAATTTGATTCTGCATCAAATTTATTGGGAGTATTAACCCATAATTTAACCCATGCATCAAAGCTTGATTCCGCAAGTGACTGCACTCTGTTCCCCGGTCGCCTTATGTCGTTTTGTACATTATTTTCCAGATTTTTCAGAAATGTATCTTCATTACCAATGCCGGCTTTTAAAAGCATCAAATCCTGATAGTAAGATGTTGTCCCTTCAGATATCCAAAGCTCTTCAATATAATTTTCCTTTGTGAAGTTGTACGGAGTAATACCTTTAGGCCTGAGGCGTTTAACATTCCATGTATGAAAAAATTCATGAGAACAAACCGATAAAAATTCGTAATACTTTTCTTGGTTATTGA
>DASXTZ010000457.1:0-2580 GCA_036505135.1 Ignavibacteria bacterium | reverse complement strand
TGTATTTGTATATTGAGCTTGAATTTTTTCAAAATTTATATTTTTGTTTATTGAAATTTGGAGTAATAGGCGAGCCCTGCATTGATTATATTCACAGGGAAGGATTTGATTCTGAAAAACATCTCGGAGGAATTTTATATTCAGTTGTTTCGCTAGCGGTTATTTCAAAAAAATCAGACGAGGTTTATCCCATCATGAACCTTGGCATGGATGAATATGAAAATGTTACATCATTTCTTTCAAAGTTTAAGAATATAAAGCTTGATTTTATTAATAAATGTTCACATAACACAAGAGTTGTTAATCTGTATTACAAAAGCTGGAGCCCGGCAACCGATTCAAAAACTTATGATAGAGAAGAAAGCTCAACTGAGCCGGCTTTCCCTGTAATTTTTAAGCAAATTTCACCGGCTATAAACATAATGGATGGAATACTTGTTAATATGATCTCGGGGGTTGATTTAACTCTTGATACATTAATTGTACTGAGGAATGAATTTAAAGGCTATATGCATATGGATTTTCATAATATAGTAATGAGTACCGCAAAAGATGGAACAAGAATGCGCAGCCCGGTTAAAAATTGGCGCCAATGGTGCTCAAATTGCGATACATTGCAAATGAATGAGTCAGAAATTTCAGCCATTTCAGAAGAGGGCTTAAATGAATATAAAGCAGCGGAAATTATTTTAACCGAAGGAACCGTTAAGGCATTGGTGATAACCCGCAGTAAACAGGGCGCAAGCTTGTACCAGAAAAAAATTAAAGAAAGGGCAGGGGAAAAATATTTTGAGCTTGATAAAATAGACGTTCCCTCTGTTGAAACACCGGACTTTAAGGATTCTACGGGGTGCGGTGATGTGTTTGCATCGGCCTTTTTTTATAAATTAACGGAGAATAATTTGAGTGACCTTTCGGCCAGTATTCATTTTGCAAACAGGATGGCAAGCCGAAATGCAACTTTGATCGGACCGGAGGAACTGCATAAGTTAAATGACTGAACCAAAGAAAATACTCATAACCGGTGCAAACGGACTTCTTGGACAAAAAGTAACCGAAATATTCCACCGGGAAGGCCAGCATCAGCTTACGCTGACAGATATCCAGGATAAACCTGCAGATGCGGGAGGATTTGAATATTTTCCAATGGATATAACTGTAAAGGAAGACGTTAAGGATGCAGTAAAGAAATATAGCCCGAATATTATAATAAATACTGCCGCTTACACTAATGTTGACGGGTGCGAAACGGAAAAGGAGCTTAGCTGGAGAGTTAACGTTGATGCTGTAAAAAACTTTATTATTGCATCACGCCAGAATGATTCTAAAATTGTACATATTTCAACCGATTATGTTTTTGACGGAAAAACAGGATATTATGATGAAAACTCAAAGCCCGGCCCGCTCAGCTTTTACGGCAAGAGTAAGCTGGCAAGTGAAAATGCTCTTGTTTCAAGCGGGATAAAATTTGTAATAGTGAGGACTATGACAATTTACGGAACGGCAAAAAATGTGAGGCCTAATTTTGCTCTTTGGTTAATAGATATGCTTGGAAGCGGCCAGCAGGTTAGGATAGTTGATGACCAGTTCGGGATGCCAACCATTTCAGATGACATTGCATGGGGACTTTTGAAAATAACCGATCTTGATAAGAACGGCTTTTATCATATATGCGGAAGTGAATATTTAAGCAGGTACGAGTTTGCTGTAAAGCTGGTGAATATTTTCGGATTTGATGAAAATTTAATCATACCCGTAAAAACATCCGACCTGAACCAGGCTGCAGCCCGGCCTATGAAATCAAGCTTTATACTTCTTAAAGCTGAAACAGAGCTTGGGCTAAAGACTTTAAATGTAACAGAAGGATTGGTATTTTTGAAAACACAGCTTGGGATGTAGAAAATTGTCTCGAAATTCGTAATTCATAACTTTTAATTCGTAATTGAATAACAAATGCTGGATATAAAATTAATCAGAGAAAATCCGGAGTTAGTGAAAAAAGGTCTTGTAAAAAAAGGGATTAAAGCTGAGTCTGTTGATAAAATTCTGCAGCTTGACGGGAAACGCAGAGAAATAATCCAGGAAGTCGAAAAGCTTAAAAGCTTACGGAACAAAGTTTCCCAGGATGTCGCAAAAATGAAAAAAGAGGGCAAGGATGCATCTTCAACAATTGCAGAAATGAAACAAGTATCAGATAATATCAAGCTAAAAGATGAAAATCTTTCTGAGATCGAAAAAGAGATTAATAATGCACTGATTGATATCCCAAATCTTCCTGATGATTCCGTTCCTATTGGTAATTCTGCTGATGAGAATGTTCAGTTTAAAATATGGGGAGAGAAACCAACCGGTGATTTTAAATTCCTTGACCATGTAGAGCTTGGTAAAAAGCTTGATATACTGGATTTTGGCGTTGGTGCGAAAATATCAGGAAGCGGATTCCCGTTTTACAAAGGCAAAGGCGCAATACTCGAAAGAGCGCTTATTAATTTCATGCTTGATTCACATAAAGCAAACGGTTACACCGAAGTATATGTACCGTTCCTTGTAAACCGGGATTCTATGGAAGCAGCAGAAAAG
>DASXTZ010000456.1:0-3339 GCA_036505135.1 Ignavibacteria bacterium | reverse complement strand
AGCTGCTATCCATCGGGGGCACGTGTTGCCGATATGAAAGTATTAAACAATTCGCTTTATGTTTCAGGAAATTTTACTAAAATAGGCGGTGTTAATGCTAACAAAATTGCATGCTACAATGGCCAGTACTGGTGCCCGGTTGAGTTTGGCATCGATGTTAAGCCGGTAAGGCTTGAAGTGTATAAAGGAGACCTTATTGTTAACGGATTTTTTAACAGCATTTCCGGTTACGGCTTTGGCAACATTGCAGCATACAAACCGCACCTTACATTTACGGGAGGCCCCAAAAACTCCGGCATTGCAGATAAATATATGCTTTTCCAAAATTATCCGAACCCGTTTAACCCAAAAACAATTATCAATTACGAATTACCAATTACGAATTATGTTAAACTTGTGATTTATGATATTTCAGGAAGAGAAGTAAAAACCCTGATAAATGAAAAACAGAATGCAGGGAGACATAATATTGATTTTGACGGAGCAAATCTTTCAAGCGGAGTTTATTTTTACAGGTTAACAGCGGATGAGTTCAGCGAAACGAAGAAAATGCTGCTGGTTAAATAACGACTAATATTAATTGCGATTAATAATGGCGGGCTTTCAGTCCGCCTTTTTATTTTAACATATCTTGTATTATTTCCATATATCTTCCTCTCATTACATTCCAGCCAACTTTTTCATAATCAGCAAATGCGCTTTCTGTTTTTCTCTTCACGAGTTCTTTATTATAAAAAACTTCTTTAATTCTAGATGTTAACTGGTTAACATCCCCGGAATCAAAATAGAACAGTGAATCCTCGCTGTAATACCTTTTGTAAGTATTTAAACGTGTTGCAATGACGGGAATTTTCAGGTAAATGGCTTCGATAAGCTTTATTGTATAAAAAAGGTCGCTGTAAATATTTTTCAATGGGGGGAGAATCAAAACGCTTGTTTTTAAAACTTCTTTCCGCATTTCACGAGGCTCAATGTAGCCCAAATATTTTACTTTATTTTCTACATTTAGCTTTTTTGCATGCAATAATATATCATTAAGCGCAGGTCCATCGCCATAAATTTTAAAAATAATTTTGCCAAAATCTTCAGCGGGAATCTTGTTTTTCAATGAGGCAAGAGCATCAACTATCATTGTCAGGTTTAATAATTTAACAACTGTTCCGTTATACGTAATGGTGAATTCAGTTGACAGGATTGCTCCGCGCTCCGCTGGTCCCGCCTGCACGGGAATGACAGGCGGATTAAATTCAGCCGGGTCAACGCTGTTCATTACGACATGTATTTTCTTTTCAATGTTTTTATCCGCCAGCCGGCGGACAAAAATCTCACGTGCATTATCATGAATAGTAATTACCAGATTTGCAAACTTTATCGATAATCTTTCAGCCAGCTTTAATAATTTTACCTTAAAGGAATTTTCCACTGCGCCTGTTCTTACCATATAAAGCTCGGGGAATATTTCATGCAGATCTAAAATTATTTTCGAACCGAAGATCTTGTTCCAAAATGCGGCAAATACAAGGAAATCCGGCAAAGTGTGAATATGAATAATTTTAAACCGGTGTTTAATTCCGAGATAAAATAAAAGGGTTCCGGAAATTTCCATAAAAGCAAGGTATTCAATTAAAGTAACAAAAAAGCTTGCTCGTTTTTTTGATATGGGAATTCTATAAATTCTGTTGGCATTCCATTCCTCGAAATATTTTTCGTACGGCTTCTTACTGCAAATAATTACGCAATAAATTCCCTCACTGTTAAGGGCATTCACATAGCGCCTCACGCGCGGGTCCCGTGGGAATTCTTCATACAGCAGATGGCATACCGTATATTTCTTTTTAGTTTTCAAAGGTTTGAAATTTTCCTATAAATCTCCTTGAGCTTTTCATAGTTCCTATCCCAGTCTGCCCGCTGTTTTGCAATTTCTATATTTTTCCTGCCATGCACAGATATTAGCTCTCGGTTTGAATAATACTTTTCAAGTGCTTCGGTTATTTGCTTGGTATTTTTACGCCGGACAACGATTCCGTTTTCTTCTGATACCCACTCTTTTATTGCAGGGACATCGCTTACTATTATACCTAGTCCGCACGCGAGCGCTTCCAGCAGCGATAGGGAAGAGCCGTCACTTAAAGATGTTGATATGTAAACATCAGAGCTTCCTAATATTGCAGGTATTTCTGCATTAGTGACTTTTCCAATAAGGTTTATTTTCGATTCGAGATTGTTCCTTGAAATAAAAGCCGCAACTTCATTTTTTAAAGCACCATCAGAAGCCATTAAAAGCAAAACATCATTTTTATTTTTTGCAAACTCATTAAAAGCTTCAAGCATATATGAAACGCCGTAAACCTGTTCAAGATACCTGTTAAAGACCACCGCAAATCTTTCAGGCGGGATTTTTAATAGTGTCCTGCTTTCCGCTTTATTTTGTGGCTTAA
Source organism: Ignavibacteria bacterium (assembly GCA_036505135.1). Taxonomy (GTDB): domain Bacteria; phylum Bacteroidota; class Ignavibacteria; order Tepidaquicellales; family OLB5; genus DASXTZ01. The sequence goes on along the minus strand of DASXTZ010000456.1, from coordinate 901 downwards.
ACAGCCCGAGGTCTATACCCCACGGGAAAACGGTGATCTTTTCCGGGGGCAGCCCGTAGTCATTCATTATTTTTGCCTTAACAAATTCCGCATCGCATTGAACGTGGTCGCAAGTTTTCATAACTTTTTGGACAAGTTTTTTAACTATAAATTTTTTGTCGGGTTCAATAAGTATATCAGAGCCCCAGGGCATAGAAAGATGCGGATGAATCCCGGCATAAGCAGCAATTATCCCAACCTGCCATACATAACCTGTGTGAATTAAATCCGGCTTGAAATCTTCTACAATTTTTTTAAAATGACCGAGTTCGCTTGCCAGCGGGAAAAATTTGAACGCAGGTTTTTTTGATATGATCTCGAGCCCCTTTAGCGAATCGATCTCAGGGATTAATTCATCAGCAGCGTAGTGAAGCAGCAGCACTTCATAATCATTTACAAGCTTCTTAAGGAACCTGTAGTCATGTATTCCGCCCTTTGCGGTTACATATAGAATTTTCAATTTTGCTTGCCGCCGCTTAAAACCTTATCGGTTGGTTTTAAAAAAGAATTCTGAAATGTGCTTAAAAATAAAAGCGCAGTTATCAAAACAAATGGAATGATAGCAATATAATTTCTAATCTCTTCTATGCTGAAATTAACCAGCACTGATAAAACATATAGTATTATAATGAGGTTAATATAAAGCATGGGGCCTTTATACCGCCTCCAAAGCCCGGAAAGAAAAAGTATTAAAATAAAAAAATGAAGTCCTCCGAAGTTAAAGAAAAAATCTCTAACAAGGATATGAGGCGGTACAATATCTGCGATTCCAAGATTTCTTGGAAGGTTATAAATAATAAAATAACCGGTAGTAGCAGGGAAAACCCAATCCATAAATTTATAGATCCCTATATATAAAACG
>DASXTZ010000455.1:0-1966 GCA_036505135.1 Ignavibacteria bacterium | reverse complement strand
TATATCCGAGCCATTCGGTTCCTTAACTAATCTTACGATTGATTCTATTTCTAATCCTGTTAATGGGAACATATCAACCCCAAAACTATATCTTCTTCTGTTTAAAATCTCATTAGCAAGATTATCATAAAGTTCATACTGCCCCTTTAGATCAAGACCATCAATAATTCTTATATCTATTTCGCCAAATAATGTCCGCTGGTCAAAACGGGTAGATGTTGCATTTGCAATATCAAGCCTGTTGTATGTCCACTCGCCCATAATTGCAACCCGTTCCATGAAACCACCTGCTACATAACCTGCGGCTACCTTTCTAATAGCATCAGTGCCGTTTGCCGGATCATACTTAAACGGGTTGTTTATAAAGGAGCCTCCCAGTCCCAAGCCCCACTTACGTTTTTTACCCTGCCACCTGAAATCAAGTGAACCGGTAAACTGCCTTTGGGTATCAAAATCAAAATTATTATTTGTCTGTCCTGCAGCATTTGTACTCGAGCCATTAGAAACTCCTGCAGTCAGGGTTAATGATCCATTTCCAAAGTCTGGCGAAATACCCAGTTCGAAACCAGCATCAGAAGCATATGGAGTATAAAAATCATTAAATTGTCTGTTGTACGCCCTGTGCTCAGGCAGTTTTATCCCAAAATTAGGTATAAACCTGCCCACTTTAAGATATATCCCCGCTGGTATTCCTGAAATCAACCCGTAAATTTCGTACTTAGTTGCAAGAGGATTATTAGGAATATTGTTGCCCGGTATATATAAACCGGGAGCAATCATCACGCTTATATAATCATTAACTTCAGCATTTAAATACAAGTCACCTTGCATCTGAAAAAAACTATTAAAATGAGGAAGATTTTCACCTACCTGATTATCTACAAACAGCATTCTCATATCACCGCCAACAGAAATTCCCTGAGATATCTGCGTTTCAATATTTGTTGAAGCATTAGCTTGTTTTAAAAATCTGAAGAAGAGTGTCTTTCTTGCAAATTTCATAGCTCCGGGTTTTCTCATTCCGCCGCCGGTTGGATTTACATGACAGTTCGAACATTTTTCACCATATAAAGCAGCAAATTTAGGGTATGAATATGATCCGGAACTTATGATGGATAATAAAAAGAGAGAAAGAACGAAGGCCGTTATTCTTTTTTTCATATACAGTATATTTTGTTTATTTAATAGTAATCTTCAATAATAAGCATTTTTTTCAACAATTCAAATTAAATAACAAAGCTGAATTAAATAAATAACAGAGTATTAAATATAAATGTTCTGTATATATACATTTTATATTACAGCAATAAAAATTATTTTTATTTCGAATGAAAGAATACTTCAGGTTATTAAAGCTATTAAAGCCTTACAGGTGGTTACTGTTATTATCTTTCATGTTAATAATACTTTTTTCGGCTGCAAATGCCCTCTCAATTTATCTTTCAATTCCTCTTTTAAAAACTCTGTTTACCCAAACGCAACCGGAGTTAAATTTGATCCCCACAGCAAATTTTTTTGATAAATTAAGAAATTACCTGGATACCTACATATTTTCTTCCGGGGATAAATATGAATCACTAATAAAAGTATGTATTCTACTGTTAGGTTCATATATACTGAAAAATATATTCCTTTTTTCACAGTCAATACTTACTCAATATGTTGAAAAAAAACTTTTAACAGACTTGAGAAGGAAATTATATTATAAGTTTAATTCACTGTCTCTTAGGTATTTTAATACAAGGAAGTCAGGAGATATTATTTCAAGGTTTATAAGCGATGTTACGGCAATTCAAAACACCGTATATGTTACCTTTACTGATCTGGTCAAGCAGCCCGTTCTGATTATTACTTTTGTCACTATGGCATTTTTTATCAACTGGAAACTTACCTTAATAGCGCTGATTACTGTTCCCCTCTCTGTTCTGCTAATCATATACATCGGGAGAAAACTTAAAAAATACAG
>DASXTZ010000454.1:0-8001 GCA_036505135.1 Ignavibacteria bacterium | reverse complement strand
GCGGTAGTAAGTGATAATTTGATAAAAGAAAAAGGATTGAATGCCGGTAAAATTGCAGGCGATGTTGCAAAAATTCTTGGCGGGGGAGGCGGAGGGAAACCGCACCTTGCAACTGCCGGAGGGAAGGATGTAAATAAAATTAAGGAAGCCCTTTCAAAGCTCCCGGGGATTGTAGAAGGGTATTTGAAGAAATGAAGGCCTTAATTCCTGTTGCGGGTATTGGAACGCGTCTTCAGCCACTGACGAACAAAATCCCAAAAGTTCTTATTAATGTTGCAGGCAAGCCTATGCTGTTCCACCTTATTGATGAGCTGGTTAAAAGTGATAAAATTGATACAATTATTCTTGTAATTGGATATCTTGGCGGTCAGATTATTGAAGCAGTTAATAAGCAATACGGAAATAATAAAGTTAAGTTTGAATATGTTGAACAAAAAGAAATGCTTGGGCTTGGGCATGCGGTTTACCATGGCAAAGGACTTGTTATAGATGAAGAGCTTTTGATAGTTCTTGGAGATACTATATTTGAATTTGACCTTGACAGCGTACTTTCATCTGAATATTCAGCTATTGGTTACAAAGATGTAGAAGACATCAGACGTTTTGGAATAGTTGAAAGCGAAAATGGTTTCATTACCCGAATGATAGAAAAACCATCGCCGGAAATGACAAAAAGTAAAAGCGCAATGGCAGGCATATACTTTGTAAAAAACGGAGAAAAATTATTTAAGGCAATCAAATACCTCATGGACAACAATATACGCACAAAAAATGAGTTTCAGCTGACAGATGCCCTTCAAAAGCTTGTTAATGACGGAGAAAAGATGGTTCCGTTTGAGATTCAGAACTGGTTCGACTGCGGCAAGCCTGAAACGCTCATAAGTACCAACGCATATCTGCTTAAAAGGGATTTTTCTGAGCATACACTTAATAATATTCCCAGCAGCAAAATTTTTTCTCCCGTTTTTATTGGAAAAAACTGCAACATTGAAGATTCTGTTATAGGGCCCGGTGTTACAATTACAGATAATGCTGTTATCAAGAACTCAAAAATTCTTAATTCATTGATTTATGAGGGGGTTCATGTAATTGATGCAGAGCTTGACGACGCTATTGTGGGACCAGGCGAGATAATAACCGGCCTGCATAGAAAAATTGTTAAAGCTGATTCTGTTACTGTAAAGTTTTAGGGCTTATGATTTATTCCCGGCCTATAGAGTCTTGTCCCCCAATCATACAGCCAGTTCGGAACATTCTTTATAATCCTGGTAGCCCAAACAATTGGCCATGGGAATTGTACAACACTTCTTCCTTTTTCAATTCCTTTCCTGATTTTTCTGGCAGCTTTTTCCGGTTCCATAAGCAAAGGCATTTTAAATTCGTTCTTAGCAGTCATTGCTGTGCGGACAAAACCCGGGCGAACTGTTATTACTTTTATGTTATGCTTTTTTAGCTCAACACGGGCCGATTCAAGCAGCATTGATGCAGCCGCCTTGCTCGCCCCATAGCCTGAAGAACCCGGATAACCTCTGCTATCGGCCATGCTGGTCACTCCAGCTATTGTTCCATACCCCTGCTTCATCATTAACGGTATTAGACACTCAAGGCTATGAGCTATTCCAAATGTATTTACTTCCAATATTCTGATGAAGTCACTACTGCTGAAAGCATCCATCCATCTTGGTCCTCCCACGCCAGAATTAATAATTGCCAAATCTATTGAGCCTAGCTTTTCACTTGCAAATTGAATTGTTTTTGAAACACCAGCAAGCTTTGTAACATCACATTGAAAATATAAACAATTCCCACCCTGTGAATTGATTTCTTCACTTATCTTTTTGAGTACGTCTGAATTCCGGGAACTTATAACAAGGTTGCTTCCATGCTTTGCATATTCAGTTGCCAGAGCCTTGCCAATTCCCTGTGATGCACCAATTAGTAATACGTTTTTGTATTTATTATTCATTAAGGTGTTTTATCAGCAATCTATGAAAATGATGGACTCCCTGCTCTCGTTTTGGCGAGTATCTTCCCTGGATATAAAATCTTGATTGAACTCCTCTTTGAACGGCTTCAACCACTGCTTCATCTTCGCGTTCAACTCTGTCAAGGCCTGAACCTGCGCCTTTATCCATTTTTTCGGGGTAGCTGATATAGGTTATAAAAGATACCTTAGTCAAATTTACATCAAGCGGCTTAACTACATTGATGGATAATCCCCATGGATAAAAGTTAAGCATCATATTAGGAAATATCCACCAATAGTAAGCAGCGACCTCGCTGCCATAATCAGGTGATGTTTCATGAAGGCGAAAACATTCCTGACCTGTTTTTGCAAATGCTAATTGAAGATTGCAATGATCATAAAGCTCTGATGTATATGAGCCGTAATCAATAACAGCATTCAGGCTGCTATGAACATATGGTATATGAAATCCTTCAAGGTAGTTATCGATATACAAAGCCCAGTTGGCTTTAATAAGATAATCCCGCGAGCGTGTTGGTTCGTGAATGAATTCCCCTAATTTTACTCCCTCCATTCGTTTATCAATTACGCTAAAAATATCTTTCAAATCCACTACGGGCTTTAAAGAGGTAAATAAAAACTTATTCCAGCTTCCAAAGGGGATTTTGGAGAGATTATCTGATTCAGAAGGAAAGTTTTCCGCATCTTCACATTCAGGCATTGATTTAAAGCATCCGTTCAGCTCGAATCTTCTGCCATGGTAGCGGCATTGCAACAGGCGGACATTATCAGGATTTTCAGCAAGAAGCGTTCCCCTATGAGTGCAAACATTAGAAAGGCAATGAACCTTGTCATTAAGATCTCTTGTTAATAGCAGCGGCTCATCTATGAACCCTTCAAGTAATATAAAGGGGTAAATCTGACCGGGAATTTTTACAATTTCATTATCACTAATAAAATGCCAGAATTTTGGAAAAACATTATTCTTCAACTTCTCATAAATGTTTTTATCGCGGTAAAAATCTGCGGGAAGAGTAGAGGCTTTTTTAATATCGGGATCAATGAAATACTTTTCTGCCATCTACTTTATAAGAATCATCTTCTTTGTTTCAGAATAATTGCCGGCGGAAAGCTTGTAAAAATAAAATCCGCTTGGGAAATTTAAGGCATTCCATTCAACTTCATACGTTCCGGGCATTAATGTTTTATTGCGAAGAGAAGAAATTTCCTTTCCAATACTGTTATAAATGGACAATTCGATATTCCTTCCCCCAATCTTCTCCAAAGGGGGAATTGAAAACCGGATCTTTGTTATCGGATTGAACGGATTAGGATAATTTTGATATAATTTAAAAGTTACCGGCGTTTGATTATTGTTAATTCCAGCTGGTAAGTCTCTTTTGAACACATAATATGTACCGTTTGAGCTTGAGCTGCTCCATGTATTAAAGTATCCATCATAAGAAGCTGTTGGAAGCCAGTAAACACGCCTGATAGCCGAGCCAGGAAAGTTTAAATTTTCATAATCTTTAATAAAAGAGCTGCCATTATATTGATAGGTATAAATTCTTCCGTTGAAGCTCCCCATTAGCAGTGCGGGGTGAGTGTTTCCTGTCAAAACCTTTATATCTCCGGATAGCATGTTATTATTATCAGATGTTTCAAAGATCGAATCTAATTTAACAAATGAGTTTTGCCCATTGCTTCTGAATATATATGCTGCTGCCCGGTTATTTGAACTGCCTGTCATAATTAGCTCATTAATATTATCATTTCCAAGGTCGTAAACTTTGTAAGAAGCAGGGAATCCAATAGAGGGTGCTTCAAATTGCAAATGCTGAAAGGTACCTGAAGCAGAATCATATTCAATTCTTCTTATAAAAGTATTAAATACAGGGAAACCCCCGAATGTCAAAAATACTTCTTCCCATCCATCATTATCAGCATCCCCTAATCCACCTTTGCTGAATAAGTATGTTACCGTAGTATATGTGTAAATATTAGTATAAGTTGGATTTCCAATGCTGCCTGTATGTTCCCAAATTCTTACTTCCCCGCCTGTTGGTGATGATGACCCCCTGAGTAAAATTATTTCTTTTTTGCCATTCTTGTTCAAGTCGGCAACATATATGCCAACGGCCCCCTGCCCATTGCTTGGATGTACTAATGTTGTTTGAGTGTTCTGATCGATGTAGATATTGTCGCCATTGTTCTCGTAAATATAAATTCTTGCGATACCTAAAACATCTGCGGCAATAATTTCCTTTTTCCCGTCTCCGTCGCTATCTCCTACAGTTATAGTCCCAAAACTTCCGCCTTCGGATTTTACAAATTCCTGGATAAGATAAAAACTATCCGGACGGGTAGGGGATTGTTCCCATATATAAAACTTTGCAGGAGAAAAAGTAAAGCCGGCAATATCAAGCAGCGTATCATTATCAATGTAACCTATGTATCCATCCCAGCAATTTGTAAATGCCCCGCTTGGTGACTGCCATAGCTGTGTGAAGTTATATAGATTGGAGCTTAAATCATTTGATAATTCATGCGTTGCTGCAAAACTGTTAAGCGATATTTTATCTGCGATCCCATCACCGTTTACATCATAGGAAACAGTGGGATTTAATTTGTTTATTATTCCATCAAGATTATTATCCTGTGAAAAAATAACTGCGCTGAGTAATATGGTAAATATAATGTATCTCATAGGTTATACCCACTTCTTTTTCTTAAAATAAATTAAAAAACCAAGTCCTACAGTAAGCATTAACCCCATTGCAAACCAGTAGCCATGCGGCCAGTGAAGCTCTGGAATGAAATCAAAGTTCATACCGTAAATACTTGCAATAAATGTCATAGGAATAAAAATTGTTGAAATCAGGGCAAGATATTTCATGGTCTCGTTAAGCTTATTGCTGATGCTTGAAAGGTATATATCGAGCATACCGCTTAGCATATCGCGGTAAGTTTCTAATGTATCAAGAACATTTATAGTGTGGTCATACACATCCCTCAAATAGATGTGAGTATTCCTTGTAATAAGCTCAGATTCACCTCTTTCAAGGCGGCTTATTGCTTCCCGCAGCGGCCAAACCGTTTTTCTTAAATACAGCATTTCCCGCTTTAATGTATAAATTTTTGTAAGTGTGCTTTTTTCAGGATTATTTATAAGCTCTTCTTCCAGATCCTCAATCTTTTCGCCTAACATTTCAAGCATCGTAAAATACGAATCAATAATTGAATCTATCAATGTATAAACAAGGTAATCAGAGGTCATTTTGGTTATTACGCCTTTGTTGTTTCTTATCCGCTCTCTGACTTCATGGAAAGTATCGCCTTCTATCCCTTCCTGAAATGTAACAACATAATTTTTACTTAGAATAATACTAACCTGTTCAGGGATAATTTCCATCGAATCTTTATGAATATGGAACATTTTTAAAACTATGTATACATAATTGTCGTATTCTTCCATTTTTGAGCGTTGTTCTACATTCAGAATGTCTTCCATTACAAGCGGGTGGAGCTTTAGCGATTCACCTAATTTTTGTATAAGCGGAACGTCATGAAGTCCCTCAACATCTATCCAGCTTATTGTGTCTGGTTCATTACATTGAATACATTCGCCGGGGTCATTAATTATTCGTTCATTTACTACATTTCCTTTATAATCAATAAGATTGATTATAACTTTATCTCTTTTTTTCTCACCGGTAAATACAAGTGTTCCTGGAGGAGAACCCGGTGCTTTCTTTTTCTTCCGGAACAGTTTTCGGAATTTTACATATGGCTTGGTAATATATTTTTTAGGATTAACCATTATGGCTAAATTAGCATTTATTGATTAATAATAAAATGTAAAGACCCCAATTAAACTTACCCCTTACCCTCTCCTGAAAGGAGAGGTAGAGAAAAGAACAACTCTTAAAACACTGTGTAAAATATTTGGCATAAGATAAGAATATTTTAAAATTAGCGTTTTTATTGAACAGATTGTTTTTATAAAATCAGACCCCCTCCTACCTCCCCTTTATCAAGGAGGAGATAATTTTTATGGGAATTTTAGTTTGAATCTGTGCTTATCTGTAGTAATCTGTGTTATTCAGCGTTCTATGCTTTTATTTTGGACAGATTTGCGACGAATAAATCTGGATTTGGATTTACTTCATATTTTTTTTGAAATTTTATTTTTAGATTGCTTAATTAATCCAATAAAGTTCGTTAATTAATAAAAGTTATATGCCATATAGAGCGCATTCTACTATTAAGAAGAAGTATGAGTCAGAAATTGCAAATGTAAAGGAATTTAAAAGACCCAAGCTTAAAAATAGAAGCAAATATTTAAAAAGGTCTAAAATTATCCCAAAAAACCTTACAAAAGACGTAACAATAGAACAATTAATTGAAGAGTATTTTCAGGCGTATAATGCTGCAAGGCTTTCTGAAGCATGTCGCGTATTTGTACAGGAAATGCTGGATGACGACGTTACTGTTGGGATGAGCCTTACCGGGGCTTTAACCCCCGCCGGGCTGGGTTCAAGTTTAAAACCATTAATTGAGAGCGGTTTTGTTGATTGGATTGTATCAACCGGGGCAAATATGTACCATGATACACATTTTGCGTTAGGGCACTCACTATTTAAGGGTAGCCCATTCATTGATGACGTTAACTTAAGAAACGAATGGGTAATTAGAATTTATGATGTATTATTTGATGCCGATGTATTATATTCTACAGATGCGTTCTATCGCAAGCTGATTATGCTTCCCGAATTTCAAAAGAAGATGTCTACCAGTGAATTTTATTACAGGGTGGGTAAGTATCTTTACATGATAGAGAAGAATATAGGTATGAAGGACCACTCAGTTCTTGCAACCGCATATAAGTGTGCTGTGCCGATATATACTTCGTCTCCCGGCGACAGCTCAATTGGTATGAATGTTGCAGCAGTGGAACTTGAAGGAAGCAAGCTGGAGTTTGACGTTAACAGGGATGTAAATGAAACAGCCGCTATAGTGCTAAACGGGAAAAAAAGAGGAAATAAAGGTAAACCCGGAAAAAGCGGAGTTCTAATATTCGGAGGAGGTTCACCAAAAAATTTTATGCTTCAAACAGAGCCGCAGATACAGGAAGTGCTTGGTATCCAGGAAAAAGGACATGACTTTTTCCTTCAATTTACCGATGCAAGGCCGGATACGGGAGGACTTTCAGGCGCTACGCCAAGTGAAGCCGTAAGCTGGGGAAAGGTTGACCCCGACAAGCTTCCGGGAACCATAGTTTGCTATGCAGATACGACAATTGCTATGCCTTTGTTAACAGCGTATGCCTTAAAGAAACATAAGCCGAGAAAACTTAAGAGATTTGCTGAAAAGACAGATGATTTGATGGACTTTTTATATAAGGAATATAAAAAATCAAATAAATAATCGTGAACAGTTATAAAAATATTTTAGCCTTGGTATTCCTTATCATATTTTCCCATAGTTTGTATTCTCAGGCAGAGCTGCCTGCGCTTTATAACGATTATGTAAAGATAAATGAGAATTCCAAGAAGATAAAAGCTGCAAAGATCAGCAAACGTGTTTCTATTTTAATCGGTAACGGGCAGGATACTACAAGTATCAGCTACTATGATATGAACGGTAATTTATCCAAAGAAATTACTTTGACTGAAAACATTTCTGATATGGACAGCAAAATATTCTATCTCAGGTATTTGTATAAATATGACGGGAATGGAAGATTATTGGAAAAGATCGATTCAACAAACGGACAATTTAGAAAAATCATCCTCAGCTATGATGATATGGGTAATATTGTAAAAGAAGAAAAATTTGATGCCTTCCGTAATGCGTTAGAAGAAGTATCTCATGAATACGACAATTTGGGACGATTAATTGAATCATCGGAAAAAAATATTTTCGGAAATTGTAAAGTTGTCAAACAATATGCTTACGATAGCTATAACAATATGGCAAAATATTCAATGAAAAATAATTGTGATGCCAGCAAGAATCAGGTTTTAACTTACGTT
>DASXTZ010000453.1:0-4227 GCA_036505135.1 Ignavibacteria bacterium | reverse complement strand
TAATCCCTTACAACTCCGGCAATATGGTCGTTAAGATACTTTGCCAAATCATAAGTTTGCTCAGGTTTTGCCCAGTAGTTGAACATAACCGGCACGGTTGATAAAACCTGAATGTCCACACCAGTGCCATTGCATTCATTTATCCTTACCCCGGCATCCCATGTATTGTCCTGAATTTCCCTGAAAGCCTTTCCGTCAAGTATCATTTTAGCTCGGCATGAGCTGTGATGCTCAATGGTTACAAAACCGTGAGTATTGTATTTTTTATTTAAATCCGGCCAGTTTTCAGGCAGAATGTGTGTATGAACGTCTATTTTCATTTCTTTTGCGGGGGTTCCATAACTGTTCCGCAGACTTTGCAGGTTCTTAATTCTTCGGAATCATAAAATTCCTGTAATATGGGCGGAAGCTGTGTTACTATATTTTCAAGCTTAAAAAATTTCTCATGCAGCTTATTGCCGCACTTTTCGCAATACCACTGGAAGCCATCAACTTCGTTTTCATCCCTTTTCCGTTCTATTACTAGTCCTATCGTATTTGCAGGTCTTTGCGGCGAATGCGGCACCCTTGGCGGAAGGTAAAACATATCGCCTTCTTTAATATGGATATCCTTCGGTTTGCCATCTTCAATTATTTTTACTACTATATCGCCTTCTACCTGATAAAAGAATTCTGCACCCTCATCGTAATGGTAATCTTTTCTTGCATTGGGTCCCCCCACAACCATTACAATTAAATCGCCATCAACCATGCACTTGTTACCTACGGGCGGTTTTAGCAGGTGACGGTTTTCTTCAATCCACTTTTTAAAATTAAATGCTGAAAGTGCCATTTTTAATCTCCTTAATCTCTATTTTTAGCCGTCTGTCCGCTTAAAGCGGACTGACGGATATTAAAAAATCGTTAACCTGACGGTGTTAAAGATTTTTCTTAACGTTATCAGCCTGCCACAGGTGCCTGCGCTGGTGAGCAGCATTAACATGAAACATTTCATATATGCTGAACCTCAAAAGGCTCGTTGCAGGCGATGGAAGCTTAACCTTCAATATATCGAACCCTTTGGATTTATTTAAAAGTTCTATATACCTATCCTGCAGGACAATATATTCATCTGTTACTTTTTGAATTGAAAGCTTTGAATCTGGGGTCCACCTTGCCGGGTTCTTAAATTTTCTCTTAACGGGTGGCTCGACGTTTTTGATAAAATTTTTTCCGATCCAGCTGAATTTATAAGACCCCTTTAACAATAAGTTTTTCTTTTCTGCTTTCTTTAACCCGTTTTCAATCTGCCGTGTATAGTCTTTTCCTGTAATTATTAGATGATCTACACATTCAGCAATAGACCAGCCGCCTGAAGGAGGCCGTTTATTAAATTGTTCTTCGCTGACACCTTCCAGCAGGCTGTTTAATTCAGTTTTAGAAATTTCAAATTGGTTAATTAAATCCTTCAATTCATTTGCAAGAGCCGTATCGGCCATTAATCGCCATCCTCCTGTTTTCCGTTTGCGGGCAGCATATCAAGAAAATGGAAGACTGAGCAGTAAAAATCGCCCGGTCCAAAAAAATCTTTTGCTATCCTTGATATTTTTCCGTTCTCATCTCTATGAAAGACCGAAACCCCCGGCCAGTAATCCCCTGTTTCAGTCTGGTAACCCATGTCCTTTATAAAAGGCGAGTTGTGCCCCGAATACATTCTGAACTTCCATCCGCGTGAAAGGGCAAATTCTTTTTGTGCATCGGGAGGATCAGGGGATACAACTGCAAATCCTGCTTTACGCTCGGTAAAATATTGGGTGCCGTTAAAACCATCCGCCCATAAAGTACAATAGGAACATGCTTTGCCCATATTATGCACAAGTATCAGGTCATTCTTGTCTCCAAACATCGCTGAAAGCTTTATCAGGTTACCGTTCCAGTCTTTAAGCTCATAATCTTCTACTTCATCCATCCGGCCAATCTTTGAAAGAATTTTTATCATTTTCTTTCTGCCTGACCGGATTTCCTGCTCAATTTTTTGAAGCTTTTTTTCAAGCTTATTACCAGAAGTTTTTTTTCGTTTGTTCTTCTTTGCTTTTTTTCCCATCGATGTTAAATTTTAATATTTTCCAAAATTAGTTTTGTGAATGCAGGGCAATCCTGTTGCCCTCAGTATCATAAAACAGTGCTATGTAGCCAAGCTCTTTATTTATAAAAGTCTTAGGCATAATTATGCTGCCGCCTGCTTCTTCTACCTTTGAAAGGACAGTACTCAGGTCATCACCCCCGCTTAGATATAAAAGCGGGCCGTGATCGCAGGGAATGTAACCTTCACCTTTCACAATGGCTCCGTGAACTCCCTCATCATCGCCGCCGGTAAAAACTCCAACCAGGTTTCCGTTAACTTCACCTCTGTGAAGCTTGATCCCAAAAATGTAATTATAAAATTCTTCTGCCTGTTCAAAATTATAAACAGGTATTTCAAACCAGCTAATGGTACTTTTCATTATAAAACAAACTTATTGCCTGACGACTTTAAGCAGACGAGGCATTATAATATTAATAAGTTATTGATAAAACTATCCCAAATTGATAGAATAAATTGCTATTTTAAGTAATAAAGAAAATTCATATTTTCGTAAATACATACCTAAAATTTTACCAAATTCAGCAAATGCAAAGAGAAATCCACAGGTGGTATAGCCCGGCTTTAAGCAAAGACATGGAAATTGCTGTTTATGGCAGCAGCGGGAAGTATGCATTGCTTATGTTTCCAACTGCCGCAGCAGACTTTCTTGAGTATGAAAGATTTCATTTAATCGATTCGCTTAAGCCATATGTTGAAAGCGGAAAGATAAGAGCTTTTTCAATTAATAGTATAAATAACGAAAGCTGGCTGAACGATAATATGGCACCTGAGTGGAAATCGGAAAGGCATAAACAATTTAATGATTATATAGCAAATGAAGTCGTTCCGTTCATAAAAAGTGTATGCGGTAATGACGTGCAAATTATAACAACAGGTGCTTCATTTGGAGCACTTCATGCTGCCAATATGTTCTTCAGAAGGCCGGATCTTTTTGCCGGAACAATTGCAATGAGCGGGAGCTACGACTTAAAGGATTATGCAAAAGGCTATTATGATGATAATGTTTATTTCAATTCACCTGTCGATTATCTTTCAAATCTGAACGATGAAAATGTTTTGAACCAGATAAGGCACAAGAAACATATTTACATAACTACAGGCCAGGGAAGTTATGAAAATCCTCAGGCTTCGGTAAATCTTTCTAATATATTAAATTCAAAAGGGATCGAGCACCAGCTTAATCTTTGGGGCCATGACATTCCACATGACTGGCCGTCATGGCGAAAGATGCTTCCTTATTTTATTGAAACTAAACTGAATTAACGCCTCACTCCTGCCTCTCTATACTCATTTTAAAATATTTTTATTTTTGTTTTTGTAAACTGCCCTCTGTCAAATAGGTCGCCCATTAAAAATTCTCCCCTGAATTTCAAATAAGGTTCTTTGATATCAACAGGAAGGTCAAAAATAAATATAGTTTCACCAGATATCCCGTGCGGAATAACATACTCATCCTTATATTCAAGAAAATTTGTTCTATAATAAACTTTTTGGACCTCAGAATCATTTTCATATTCCTTACCGTTTGCATCTACAATATATATCGTATTGTTATTCCATTTGTGCTCAACACGCTTTGCTTCATTAGTAACTTTTAATTTTATAATATAAAAATTTCCACGGGCTTTAAATATGTTTGAGCCTTCCTTAATTAACGAACCTTTAGTAATATCGGTAACAGTATACATAAAGTCGTCATGCCTGATTTTTTCATTAATAGCACCCGTTCTTTCACTGGCACATGAGCCGAATAAAATAGCCAGGAAAATAGTTAAGATAATTCCAATTGATTTTTTATCCATGTAATTTATTCTTTTTGTTCTTCAAAGTAACGATTTATTTTCGAATCCTCTAAATTCCACGAAAGCCATGTATATCTCCCCTGCTTTTCAAAAAACTTTATCTTCCGCTGTTCTAGCTCATCAAGTGAGTATATCTGGGTTCGAAAATCAGGATAATAATATCCCCGGAGCTTATTCTTATGTTTATCTATAACAGGAAGGGCATCGTCTGAGAGGTTGAATAAAAATTTCAGGTCAACTTTACTAACATCCGGATTGGAAAGATTAAATTCAGCTATATAAGGATCCCAGCTAAATGAT
>DASXTZ010000452.1:0-6286 GCA_036505135.1 Ignavibacteria bacterium | reverse complement strand
AGTTCTGCTCCCAGCTTTATGCATTTAACCATTCTTTCACCCATTACTTCATTTCCTCATATTTGACGCAAATATGATAAATATTTAATAATTATACCAATGCATTAATTTTAATCTTAAAATTTAGATTAGAAATAAAGAACTTTGCATGAAAGGGTTATTTTCGAAATACTTACGTAATTTCATATGACAAATAATAAAACAGCGAATATTAGCTATATTCTTGAGATAAATGACCCGGCCTCACACTATTTTGAGGTTCAAATAGAGTTTATAAATTTTAACAAAGATGATGCTTATTTAGATCTAATACTGCCTGTGTGGCGTCCCGGAAGATATTTAATTTTCGATTTTGCATCCGGTGTACAGGATTTTAAATCATATGATAGAATTGGGAAACCTCTTAAATGGGAGAAAATCAATAAATGTACCTGGCGGGTTAGAACCGGTTCTGCATCTAATGTTTTTGTTACTTACAAAATGTTTGCAAATGAAATTAATCTTCGCACTAAGGGCCTTGACCAAGACCATGCGTTTGTTAACGGAACTTCAGTATTTATGTACTCTGAGAAGCTACGGAAGGAGCCTTTAACTCTTCTAATCAAATCTTTTGATAAATGGCACATTACAACAGGACTAGAACGCGCAGACCGCAGTGAAAATTTATTTTATGCTCCAAATTATGATTACCTCGCAGATTGTCCACTTGAGATTGGAAATCAAAAAGATTATGAATTTAATGTTGACGGCAGGAAGCATATTATTAGTTTTTTCGGTGACGCACACTATGATATTGATCGCTTAACTAATGATTTCACGAAAATTATCAAAAAGAACCATGAATTTTGGGGAAAAGTGCCTTATGAAAAGTATGTCTTCATTATTCATTGTAAGCCGCAAAGCAGCGGAGGGACGGAGCATATAAACTCAACGGTTGTGGGAGTAAAGCCTAACGCTTTCGAAACCGATGCATCATACAAGTCTTTCTTACGATTGATTTCACATGAATTTTTTCATACCTGGAATGTAAAGCAATTTAAGCCGGCAGGATTGTCTCCTTATGATTATACAAAGGAAAATTACACAGCTGAGCTTTGGATAGCTGAAGGAGGAACTTCTTATTATGATGGTTTAATGCTAACACGAACCGGGCAAATGACCGCAAATGAATTTTATGATAAGATAACAAAGGGCATAGAAGATGAAAGAAGAAGGCCCGGCTACAGGGTTCAATCTGCAGCGGAATCAAGCTTCGATGCGTGGGTAAAATTCTGGAAACAAAGTCCGAATGCCTATAATGCCGAATCCGATTATTACGCAATGGGTTCGTACGTTTGCATGGTTCTTGACCTTGAAATTAGAAATGCATCAAATAACAAACATTCTCTCGATGATGTTTTCAAAGCGATGTTTGAGAGGTTTCCTCTTGATAAAAAAGGATATGCAAATGATGATTTCCGCAAAATATGTGAGGAATTTGCCGCAATAAGATTAGCTAAATTTTTTGCCGATTATGTTTTTGGAATTGAACCAATCGATTGGGAAAAGTATCTGTTTTATGCAGGACTTAATGTTGTTAAAGAAGAGAAATTAGGCAGAGCAATAATTGGTTTATTACCGGCTAAAATAGGTGATAAAATTATGGTAGCTAGCGTTCACCCCGGCTCATCTGCCGACAGGGCAGGGATAATTAAAGGGGATGAAATAATTGCCTGTGACGAGATGAGAATGTCACAGGAAGAAATAGAAAAAAAGCTTGATGCCATGAAGGCTGGTGATAAAATTACCTTAACAATTTTCAGGGCTAATAAGCTCATGAGGTTTGCTCTCAAGCTTGAAGAGCATAGTACGGAAACCTATAAAATTGAAAAAGTTAAAAATCCGACGGAACAGCAAAAAGCCATTTATGAAAAGTGGCTGGAGATTAAGTGGTAAGTAGGTGAGTGGGTGAGCACATGAGAAATGCAAGTAGGCGCTCTTTCTGTTATTCCCGAGAAGGCGGGAATCCATTTTCTATGGATATCCGTCTGTCCGCTTGAAGCGGACTGACTGTTGACTAAACGTTTTGGGAAGGCATTAACTGTGTTGATGCAATAATAAAATATGTTCTACGAACAAAGTGAATATGATATTAAATGTGAATGGGGAATTAAGGGGATTGAAGCCCTTGCGGGTGTGTCCGACGTTTTTATTATTGTTGATGTTCTTTCATTTTCAACATGTGTTGATATTTGTGTTAACAACGGAGCTATTGTTTATCCCTATGCTTTTCGTGATGCAAGTGCGGTAAATTTTGCAAGTGAAATTGGAGCTGAACTTGCCGTCTCGCGAAAAGATAATCCGGACGGGAAAAAATATTCGTTATTAATGTCTTCGTTACTGGAAATTCCAAAAGGAACAAAACTAGTTTTACCTTCACCCAATGGCTCAGCAATTTCATTTGCTGCGGGTAACAAGCCCCTTATTTGCGGATGCCTGCGAAATTCAAAAGCTGTTGCTGAATATGCCATGAAGCACTATAAAAACATTACTGTAATCCCCGCCGGTGAAAAATGGGAAGATGATAACACACTGCGGCCTTGCCTGGAAGATATGCTGGGGGCAGGAGCGATAATCTCTCACTTTAAAGGTTCACGTTCACCCGAAAGCAGGGTTATGACAGCAGCTTTCAATTTGTTTAAAGAAGATATTCCCGGCGCTTTAAAAAACTCTTCATCCGGGAAGGAACATAAATCAGTATTTGATTCATTTGCATGTATAATAAAAAACAGCTCATCCGGAAGAGAGCTTATTGAACGCGGCTATGAAAACGATATTGAAATAGCTTCTAAGTTAAATGTTAGCAGTGCAGTTCCCGTATTAGTTGATGGGGGGTATGTGAATGTTATTTAGCAACAGTTCAAGGGCCTACACAGCAAAATTCCTATAGTCTGGAATTCAATAATCCAATCTTTCCTTATTGCTTCCTGTCCAGTTAATTAAGCCTGTTCTAACCTGCTCCGAAAGTTGTGACCATTGAAATCGTGTAGGGTTATATTCATCGCCAAACAATACATATTGCTGTGCAGGGTCAGCCGAGCGAATATCGATCGTTACGGTATAGCGTTCCATTTTGGGGTCGATATATAGGTCATCCTGAAGCTTAACAAATATTGGATCATCATCTGCATCGGCAAGTATCATAAAATATTTTGACTTCTTAAGGTCCTTGGTTTTGGTTGAAATTTTAGTGCCTGTGCAGCCCAGGAGTGAAAAGGAAAATATGAAAAGTGAAATGTATAATAATGTTTTCATTTTTTTAATATTGCGAGTGAAGAGAAGCAATCTCATTTTATTAATGCAGGGGATTGCCGCGCCATGCTAAAGCATGGCACGCAATTAACCTTCATTCAATAATTTCTCAATAATATCAGTAGTTTTAACGCCGTCGGCTTCGGCGTTGAAGTTTGTAATTAACCTGTGACGTAATACAGGTTTTGCAACTTTCTTAACGTCATCAATCTCCGGTGTGAATCGTCCATTCAATATGGCATTTGTCTTTGCGCCCAGAGTTAAATACTGCGAAGCCCTTGGCCCTGCGCCCCAGCTTATCCAGTCTTTAATGTATTTTGGAGATGAAGTATTTACAGGCCTTGTTTTATTAACTAAGTTGACTGTGTATTCAATCAGATTATCTGCAACAGGAACACGTCTTACGAGATCCTGAAGCATTATAATCTCATCTTTTTTCAGCACAACACTTGTTTCAGGCACGTACATGCTGGTTGTATATTTAATTATATCAATTTCTTCGCTGACGCTTGGGTAGTCAAGCCATATGTTAAACATGAATCTATCCAGCTGGGCTTCGGGCAGGGGATATGTTCCCTCATGCTCTATTGGATTTTGCGTTGAAAGCACAAAGAACGGCTCATCAAGTGTATAGGTAGTCCCTGCGGCTGTTACCTTATGCTCCTGCATTGCCTCAAGCAGCGCTGACTGTGTTTTAGGGGGAGTCCTGTTTATTTCATCAGCCAGAAGAAGATTAGCAAAAACAGGACCGTGTACAAACTTAAACGTTTTAGAACCTGTTGAAATGTCTTCCTCAATAATTTCAGTTCCAACAATATCCGATGGCATAAGGTCCGGGGTAAATTGTATACGGCTGAATTTAAGCTCCAACACATCAGCCAGAGTTTTAATCAGCAGGGTCTTTGCAAGTCCGGGGACGCCAATTAATAAACAGTGGCCTCTTGAAAGGATAGCAATTATAACTTGTTCAATAATTGATTCATGGCCCACAATAACTTTAGCTATTTCTTTTTTTAGCTCATTATGCTTGGCGCTTAGATATTTTACAAGCTCAACATCATTTGCTTTTTTTGAAGGTTCACCGTTACCCATTCCACCCTTATTAAAGGGAGTTAATGGTGTGTTTATATCGGTCCCTTTGTTTAATGTTGCCTGCGGGCTATTTATTTCTTTTTTCAAACTCATTATATAATTCGTTATTAATTCATTGCTGAGTTTCTTTTAGGAAGAGGGATTAACTAATTTTCCATCAGCATCATAAATATTCACATTGCCGAGATTTTCAAGGTCTTTCTTAATTAATTTTGAATCGCCTGAAACCACAATATAGCAGTTATCAGGGTATAAATATTTTCTAGCGGCATTTAACACAGCATCTTTACTGATATTGTTGATATTGGTAATATACTTATTATAATAATCTTTAGGTAAATCGTACAGCTTGAGATTAATTACCCTGCTTGCCACTGCATTAGCCGTTTCAAGCTGCAGCGGAAATACTCCGGTTAAATAGTTTTTCACAAGCTGGAGCTCTTCATCCCCAACATGTTTATCGGTAATTTTCTTTATTTCTTCAAGTATTAGCTGAATTGCCTGAAATGTCACTTCAGTCCTTACTTCAGTATCAACAGAAAATTCACCTTTTTGAATCCTTGAGTTAAAGCCGCTCCTTGCCCCGTAGGTAAAGCCGTTCTTTTCCCGCAAAATGTAGTTTATTCTCGAGCCGAAGAAGCCGCCCAAGATGGTATTCATTACTGAAACTGCAATATAATCAGGATTGTTCCGTTCTATCCCAATATGACCAATTCTCAGGCTTGATTGAACAGCATCCGGTTTATCTGCAATATATACATTTTTTGGCGAATAAACTGAATTAAAATCAAAAAATGGTGCGGGTACGCTGGTAGAAGACGTATGCCATTTAGAGAATTTTTCCTCAACAATTTTAAGTGCCTCGTCAACTGTAATTGAGCCTACAAATGCGAGTATAAGGCTATCGGGAGTATAATGGCTGTTATAAAAATCCTTAAAATCTGATTGATATAAATTATAAACTGAGCTTTCCGAACCTTCCTGCGGGTTTGCATATGGATGTTTATCAAATACAACTCTGTTGAACAGCTTATCGCTTAAATTCGAAGGGTCATCTTTACCTTGCAATATTGAGCTTATTCTCTGGTCTTTAACTCTTTTTATTTCTTCTTCCTTAAACTCCGGATTTACAACAACATCAGCCAGAACGTCAACTGTGTTTTCCAAATGCTTTTTAAGACATGATAAGGAAACGTAGCCTCCATCCCAATCAGAGCCAGTTGTCAATGAAGCGCCAAGAAAATCTATTTCTTCAGCAATTTCAGTAGCAGTACGCTTTGCAGTCCCTTTTGTCAGCAATTCCGCCGTTAATGAAGCAAGGCCGTGTTTTTCGCAATCTATATAAGAGCCGGCATTTTTGAATACAAGCCTTACAGATACTGCTGGGATTTTATGATTTTCTATTACTAAAACAGTAATTCCGTTTACAGTAGTGGTTTCAAAATGTTCAGGGAAGAGAATATCTTTAGGGGTTCCTGCTTTTGGCGGCTTCGACCTATCCAGCTGATCATAATAAATGTTTTCTTTGTTCATATTATGTTTTCTTTTTGGGCATGTATATTAATACAACTCTGTTTTCGGGTTTTAAAAAAATATTAGCGCTTTCTTCAATATCTTTTACAGTCAAGCTAAGATAACGTTCAATATTTGAATTTACCATAGAGGGATTATTATAAAATATTTTGTAATGGGCAAGCATATCGGCCTTATTAACAATCGATTGCATCCGGTAAGCGTATCTTGTTTCAATTCTATTCTTAATTTTAGCAAGCTCATTTATAGTGATGTTTCCCTGAATAATATCATTCAGGATTTTTTCAATTTCGCTCTCAACTTCATGTATTTGTACGCCCGGCATTAAAATAGCATAAATATAGAAGGCGCCGGCGAATTCTTTAGAATC
>DASXTZ010000451.1:0-7737 GCA_036505135.1 Ignavibacteria bacterium | reverse complement strand
GCTCCACTTGCCTTTACGATTTTGAGTTGAATAATATAATCAATTTATAATTTTCCTTTTCTGTTTATTTAATTTTTTTTAAATGTGAAATTTCTTTCTTCATCATGGCTTTTATTTGCCTGTGAAGCTCAGGTGTATCTTTATGTCCATGTTCCTCGATAGCATGTCTTTTTGCAGCTTTTAAAACTTCTTTAGCGCTTCCTGATATTAAAAGAGTGCATCCTATTTCATTTGGAAATTCACGGCAGTCTATAGATACACGTTTTGTTCGGCCCATTTTTTATACATTAAATACATAAATTTACTTTGTCAGATTGTAAAACCTTATCGCTGATAAATCTGGTAGTGGCTGCAAAGTTATTATCTAAAGAATAGTTAGTCAAAGAAAATTTAATGAAGATGTAATAAAAAAACCTCTATATTTTCTCAGCTTCTGCAAATAAAAATCTTCGGTTTTACAAATAATTTTAGTCTATTAGGGCTTTTTGAGTGGAATTAAGAGTTATAATTTTTCTAATCACAGAAAAAAATTGATACTTGTTATATCGTTTAGAAGCCCCTTAGTACCAAAATTAAGGGGAAAATTAATAAAATTTATTATTTTTAAAGTTTTCTTATATTGATTTAACTCCACTTGGTTATAATAAATTGATAAACAGCATTTTATTTGATATTATCGGCACATTTTCGCCTGCAGAATTAAAGCGATTCAGGGATTTTCTGCGTTCCCCTTTTCACAATACAAATAAGAATGTTATCAAATTATTTGAATATTTTAAGAAGTTTAGCCCGGATTTCGGCAGCGATAAAGCTAAAAAATTTCTGACCAAAGAAAAAGTTTTTAAAAAAATATATCCGGGGAAAAAGTTTAACGATATTGTATTACGGATATTATTATCTGACCTGATAAAACTTTCAGAAGAATTTTTAACCTACCAGGGTCTTAGGAAAAATACTTTTGATGAATACAAGTTTCTTCTGCAGGAGCTTAATGAAAAAGGTATTGATAATCTTTACAGAAGGATATATAAAGAGGCCTATAAACTAATTGAGCAGCATGATGATCTGAGAATTAAATATTTAAAATTATTTGAGTACGAAATGAACTTTATTGATCATCACTTACAAAGGAATAAACAGCAGTTAATTACATCTAATGTTTTAACAAGAAGTGAATGCCTTATAAGTTTTTTCATATTAGAGCTGGCAGGAAATTTACATGACCTTGCTATTAACGAACAAACTTTCAATGCAAAATTTGATTTCAACCTTGCTTATGAATTTATTAATAGATTTGATTTTGACGGGTTGTTAAAAAGAATAAAAGAATCAGGTTTTGTGCATTATACAACACTGCTTGTTTATGTAAATATGATCAAGGCTATATTTAATGAACACGATGATAGAAGCTATGATGATTTTAAAGAAACCGTATTTGATAATTACGATAGATTCAGCAAACATGAAGCATATAACCTGCTTACTAATCTGGAAACCAGCTGTCTTAACAGGAGAAAAAATAATCCCCAAAAGTATGAAGCTGAAACTTATTTTGTTTATGAGCTGATGCTGAGAAAAAATAATTATTCATATTACGGCGAAGAAATGGGCCTTCAAAGATATAAAAATATATTAGTTAATTTTATTAATTTAAAAAAGTTCGATGATGTTGAAAAATTTGTCGAAACTTATATTAATAAGGTTTCACCGGATATAAGAGATAACTTATATCTTTACAGCATGGCTTTAATTAATTTCAGCAAAAAAGATTTCATAAATGCCCTGCAGCTTATCCAGAAAATCAAATATGACTACTTTACTTTAAAATATGACGTAAAAAATCTAACATTAAGAATATATTACGAGCTTAAATATTTCGAAAATGCTTATTCGCTGATAGATTCATATAAACATTTTTTAGTAAAAAATAAAACTGTATCAGAATTCTTCAGGGAGAGATATCTGAATTTTATCGGCTTTATGAACACTATGATAAAGTTCAGTGAAAGCGCCAGCAATTTTGAAATTGAAAAGCTCAAGAGTAATCTTTTAAAAACTAATAATGTAGTAAGCAGGGACTGGTTATTGGAAAAAATTGATGAGCTGTCACTTAAGCAGTTGTAAGAAGGTAAAGTTACTTTGTGCCCGTTAAGGGTACTTTTAATGTAAAGCGTGTTCCTTTGCCGGGAGTGCTTTCAAATTCTAATTTAGCTTTGATAAAATCCGTTAATCTTTTTACAATCGAAAGGCCAAGCCCTGTTGAATGCTCATCAGCTGTTGGTTTAGCGCTTAGCCTTGCGAATTTGGAGAACATTTTTTCCTTGTCTTTGGCGCTAAATCCGGGGCCTTCGTCGGTTATTTCTATTGAGATATCGCTGTTCTGAACAAATGTTTTTAAGTTAACATTTTTCCCCGGGTACGAGAACTTTATTGCATTTGAAAGCAGGTTCTGCAGGATTTCATATAATATTATCTTATCTGTATTTACCGCAGAATCTAATGAGTTATTTTCAAAAATAAGATTAATTTCTTTTTTGTTTGCCTGCTGTTTAAAATTAGTTATCAATTCTTCGCACAAAGCATCTACAGAAAAAAGGCTGTTGCGTAATTGAATATTTCCCTGTTCAATAGCATTATGGTCTAAAAGTTTCTTAATAAGCCCGAACATTCTATCGGTTTGATTAATGATATTATCTGTAAATTCTGCAATTTGTTCCTTTGATAATGAATCAGGTTTTTTTATCATACGGGCAGTGGATAGAATATTTTGTAACGGATTTTTTAAATCATGAACGGCTATTGCCATAAATTCATTTTTTTCATCATTCAATTCTTTAAGAGCTACATTTAACTGTTTGACCTCATTGAGGGCCTTGCCTAGCTCCACGTTCTTTAAGCGTTCACGTTCTGCTTCCTTTTGCGCCTGCTCTATTTCAATTTGCGTTGCAATATTTTTTGCCTTTAATTCGGATTCTTCTTTTAAATATTCCAGTTCTTTTTGATAAGCATTTTTAATGTGGTCAAGTGCTTTTACCGTGTTTTGTTGTCTTTCATAAATTTCAGCCAAAAATTTATGAGTCTCATAGGTTAGTTGTTTTAACCCGATTTCTTCCGCAATAATGAGCGATTCCAGCAGCGAGAATTTAGCATCTTCAAGCCTATTTTCAGCTAAATATAATTGTCCCAAAAAAGAGTGTATTTTTGCTATACCTCGTTTATCATTCAAGTCTCTTTTTATTTCAAGGCTTGTGCTTAGAGTTTCGTATGCCTTTGAAAATTCATTTTGAGTAGTTTGTATTTCCCCGATGACATCAAGAGCAATAGATTTCCTGTGCTTATCATTTACCGAATCCGCCAATTTGATTGCATCTTCTAAAAATTTGGAAGCGTCGGTAAAGTTGCCAAGCCGCTGGTGTGTTAAACCGATATTAATATTTGTTACAAGAAGTGATTCGTTATCAATTTCATCTTCAGCCAGTTCAAGAGCCTGTGAATAAAACTTGAGAGCACTTTTGTAGTCTTTAATGTTTGTGTATATAAGCCCAATATTGGAAAGGACAATTGCTCTCTTCCTCTTATTATTTAAAGTTTCGTAAAGCCGCAAAGCTCTTAAATAGATTTTAAGTGCATTGGAATAATTATTAAGCTTATCGTGAATAATACCTACGCAGACGAGCGAATCAGCCATTACATTCATATCACCCAGGGCATTTGAAATTTTAATTGACTCGGTAAGACATTTCATTGCCTTCGGATAGCTGGCGGCGAGCTCGAAACAGATTCCCATCTCATATAAGCTTTTAGCTTCCAGACGTTCATCGGCTGCTTTAAGAGATTGAATATAAACATAATTTGCAATATCAAGCGCTTTTTGAGGGTCATTGAACCTAAGTTTATGAGCCTCATCAAGTTTATCGAAAAGCCCTGTGTTATAACTTGCATCCATACTATTCAAATATTATAAACAATATGTAAAATAGAAATCTATTAGGGCATCAAATTGTTTGGCGAAAAATCCGTGAAGTGCTGTGTAAAATGGTAATTATTGAGATAAGGATAATGTATTTTTTTGCGGAGAAGGTGGGATTCGAACCCACGATACCGTTGCCGGTATACCACCTTTCCAGGGTGGCCTCTTCAACCACTCGAGCACCTCTCCGTTTAATAAATTCTAATATATTTATTTTACATAAATCGTAAAGCTAAGCTTTACGGTAGCTCCATCAATTAAAGCTTCATTCCTATTTCCGGTCATTGTTCCCTCGCCATAGACTCCCTCAAATTTCCCGCTACCTCCTGTTATTGTAACATTTCCGGTAAACAGAGGTGCGATTCCATTTGAAGAACCAACGGATTGTCCTTTAGCCTGAACTGTTAAGCTTGAACCATCATTCAGGTTAATATCATAGTATTCTGTAAAATCACCGTTGCCTTTTAAATAATCATAAATAAAGTAAACGGATACTTTGGCGTTTGTTCCATCACTAAACAAAACAGAACCTTCGCCTGTTGCTTTTCCAATCCTGTGATCATTTGTATCATTTACTGAAATATAGTTATTACTTGTAATTCCATATTTCATCTCAAATTTAATGAGATTTGTCTGCGAAACTATCGGAGCACAAAAAATGAATAAGAAAATAAGTAGTTTGACGTTCATAATATTAAAAACAACAAGGGGTAATAACCCCTTGATTCTGTTAGTTTTGCGGAGAGCGGGGGACTCGAACCCCCACAGGCTTGCGCCCGGCGGTTTTCAAGACCGCTGCAATACCATTATGCGAGCTCTCCTGGCATTAAATAGATTACAAATATACGCACTTTTTGAGAATTATAAAATCTAAGTACTTATGTATTTCATCCAAAATTAATCAATATATCATAAAAAGTCATAACAACGAAAATACATTAGTGTATTGGGTTATTGCATATTAGAATCCATATTTTAATATTACATGTGAAGTACTATGAATCTTAATAACTCCCTTGAGGTATTTTTCACATTGATATAAAAACTTTAGCTATAACTAATTAATAGCCTTATGAAAAAAATCATAATATTATTTTTGCTCCTTACCTCTTCTGTCGGAATATTTAGCCAAGCAACATATCTCTGGACAGGGAGCATTAATTCAAATTTCAGCACAGCCGGTAACTGGAATCCCTTCAGGCAGTATATGTATGCTACCGATATACTTATAATTGAAAACGGTGGCAATGTAAACATTACCAGCGTAAATCAGATAACAGTTGGTCAGTTAATTATCAGGAATCATACCTCAGTAACTATGACTCCCAATGCCGGAAACCCAAGGGTTATTTCAATACAGGGAAACCATAGTTCATTAAATAAAGGGAATCAAAGTAATTATAATATAGGTGATTTAAAATATAGCGAATATTCTATTTCCGAAGATATGGGCCAGCTAGTTGACCTTCCCACTATCAAATTTAAAGAGTATAAGAGTTCTGACAGCACAATTGACTTGCCTTCGCTAAGATATGATGAAAATAAAATTCCCGATATAAAAGGGATGGGCGATATAAAAAATTCGGACCGGGAAATTGATAAAATTTCTGAAATTAATGGAATGGGTGATATAAAATATTCTGACCAAGAGCTGGATAACCTTATTGATGGAGACCTGTTAATTGATACAAGTTCCAGCTTAACAATTACCAGTAATAATCCCAGGCTTAGTTTATATATTAAAGAAAAAGCTAAAGCATCTATTTTTGGTTCTTTAATTTTTGAAGGGTCAAAGGATCCGAATATAAACTCTGTCGATTCTAATGCGGTAGTATTTAAGGCCGGTTCAACATTAGTTCAATCTTGCCCGGGTTTTATTTTTTCAAATACCGGAACTAAAAATTCTGTTGTATTCGAAGACAACTCATCGTTAATAATAAATAATGCTGCTGCATCCCCTCCGTTTGGACTTACTGCCCCTGATTCAAAAGTAAAATTCGAAAGGGGAAGCAATCTGATAATATCTGTTTCACACGGGAACCTTCAGTTCGATGGAAGAATTTTACCAAACATTAAAATTCAAAACAATTCAAATGTAATAATTAATGATAGTCCATTAGGATTTTCAGTAGATTCACTGAATGTAAGTGCACCGGGGTCTTTAAAGCTGGTAAGCGGAAATATTTCGGCTACACCGGTAATTAATATAAACGGGAATCTGAATGTCAATGGCTCTTTATTTTTTATAGATTCATTAAGTTCCGAAAAAATAAAATTTAGCGGAAACTCTCTGCAAAACATAATGGGCAATGGCAATATAAGCTTTCCAGCACATGGTAATGTTATTATTAAGAATGACATCCGGCTTTTCAGAGACCTGACAATACCTTGTTCATTCAGCCGCATTAGCGGGAATATTGATTATAATGGTTTTACTATTACTGTTAACGGAAGAGGCTACAGCCAGGATACAACCGGAAGCGGAAATAAACCCCACCAGGTTAATAATACAAGCATACCGGCACAATTTAGCTTATCACAGAATTATCCAAACCCGTTTAACCCAATAACTAAGATTGATTTTGCAATTCCAATTACCTCGATAGTTACAATTTCAGTTTTTGATATAATGGGGAAAGAAATTACCTCAATTATAAATGGCAGCAAAGAACCTAATTATTACACAATCGAATTCGATGGATCAAACATGGCAAGCGGCATATACTTTTACAGGATTGTTACAAACCGAACGGGTGAAAAATATACTGAAACAAAAAAGATGATTTTGGCAAAATAGCATTATTGTTTACAGTTATTTTTTACCATATCTAAAGCAGCCTACTAAATGATCATTCACCATTCCTGTTGCCTGCATATGAGCGTAACAAATAGTTGAGCCTACAAACTTAAAGCCATCCTTTATTAAAGTTTTACTCATCAGATCCGATTCTTTTGTTTTTGCGGGAATTTGTTTTAGTGATTTCCATTTATTCTTAATAACTCTTCCGCCGGTAAACTGCCATAAATACTTGTCAAATGAGCCGTGTTTATCTAATATATTCAGGTAAGCCCTTGCATTAGTTATGGTTGATTCTATTTTCAGCCTGTTTCGAATAATACCGGCATTGTTAAGTAATGACTGAATTTTTCTCTTATTGTAACAGGCAATTTTTTCAGCATCAAAATTATCAAATGCCTTGCGGAAGTTTTCGCGCTTATATAAGATCGTACGCCAGCTTAGGCCCGCCTGGAAGCCCTCCAGTATCAAAAATTCAAATAATATCCTGTCATCGTGAATTGGTTCGCCCCATTCTTCATCATGATATTTTATATAAAGCTCATCATTGCCGCTCCACGGGCAGCGAGTGATTTGTTTTGGCGGCATTGCAATTCTCCTTTGTGCAAATTTAGTTAAATAGGGTGAGATAATAACTATTAAGTATAATCTCTAATGCTTAAATTCGCCTGTTATGGAGCTATTCAAAATCGGATTTATAACTGTAAGTTTAATAGATGTAATTGATATTATAATAGTTACCTATATTTTCTATAAGCTTTATCTTGTGATGCGCGGCACTATTGCGTCCCAGATATTTGTAGGCTTAATACTAATCATTATAGCTTCATTAATAGCTCAAACCTTTAATATGAAGTCGCTAGGCTGGATATTCAGCCGCCTTACCGATATCTGGGTGATAGCTTTTATTATTTTGTTTCAGCCTGAAATAAGGAGGCTTTTGCTTGTGATTGGCAGAACACGGCTTGCT
>DASXTZ010000450.1:0-6614 GCA_036505135.1 Ignavibacteria bacterium | reverse complement strand
CTTGACAAAACAAATTTTCTTATAATAGAAAAAGTAAAAAAAGGCGAGGATGTATACACGATGACAATTGAATTCCCCGCCTCGCTTTCCGGCGGCAAAGATAAATTTTACCGCGACTTGTTTGTTGGTACAATAACATTTAAAAAAGGAAAACATATTATAAAGCTTCCTGAAACCGATAACCAATGGGATAATTTAAAGGAAAAGAAGGGCATGTGTCCTCTTGATTATGCAGTTTCTACTTACTATGATATAAGTAAGTTTCAGAAATAAAATTAGGACACAACCACCCGTTCCACCTTCAATATTTATCATTGTTAAATCCTAAACAAAAAGCTATATTTCCGTTTATCCGATTCTTTAGGTATTGGAAAAACAGGGACTTAGTGGCTCCGCCCCTTCTTTTACTTTAACATCAATCGGTATTATTAATAATGTTTAAACAGTTACCTGATAAAATAAATTTTGCTGAGATAGAAAAAGAGATCTTATCTTTTTGGAATGAAGATAAGGTCTTTGAAAAGAGTATTTCCACGCGTGAAGGCAAGCTGCATTTTACCTTTTACGAGGGCCCGCCAACTGCAAACGGAAAGCCGGGTATACATCATGTCATGGCGCGCACTATTAAGGACCTGATTTGCCGCTATAAGACTCTCCGCGGTTATCAGGTTTACCGCAAAGCCGGATGGGATACACAGGGTCTCCCGGTTGAGATCGAGGTTGAAAAAGCACTCGGCATAAAATCAAAAGATGATATCGAAAAGCTTGGTGTCGAAAAATTTAACCAGGCCTGCAGAGATTCTGTGTTCAAGTATCTGAAAGAATGGGAAGAGCTTACCGAGCGCATGGGCTACTGGGTTAATTTTGAAGATGAATATATGACCCATAAGAATGAATACATCGAATCGGTCTGGTGGTCGCTGAAAAAGTTTTTTTATGCGGACCTTATCTATAGGGGATATAAGATTCAGCCTTACTGTCCCCGCTGCGAAACACCGCTTTCTTCTCACGAAGTTGCTCTGGGTTATGAAGATGTAAAAGACCCGTCGGTATACATCACATTTAAAATAAAAGAAGGACAGGGGCTGGACGGCTATGAATTTCTTGTATGGACTACTACCCCGTGGACATTAATTTCAAACGTAGCGCTCGCTGTTGGGCCCGATGTTACATATGTTAAGATTCAGTTTAAGAAAACCGGCGATAAAGTAATTCTTGCAAAAGACAGGCTTTCTGTAATAACACAGGAATATGAAATACTTGGCGAAGTAAAAGGCCGTGAGCTTGAAAACATAGAATACGAACAGCTCTTTCCATATATAAAACCTGACAAGAAAGCATTCTATGTAACACTTGGTGATTTTGTAACCACCGAAGATGGTTCTGGTATTGTTCACATTGCGCCTGCATTTGGTGAAGATGATTATCAGCTATCAAAAAAATATAATTTACCCATTGTCCAGCCTGTCGATAAAAGCGGAAAGTTCACCGATGAAGTAACTGATTTTAAGGGCAGGTTCGTAAAGGATGCTGACGAAGACATTATTGCAAAGCTTAAAGCTGAACATAAGCTTTACAAAAAAGAAAAAATTACGCATTCATACCCGCATTGCTGGAGATGCCACACCCCGCTGCTTTATTATGCTCGTGAAAGCTGGTATATAAAGACTTCGTCTTATAAAGAGAAGATGATAGAACTAAACAACCA
The DNA here is from genome assembly GCA_036505135.1 of Ignavibacteria bacterium. Lineage (GTDB taxonomy): Bacteria > Bacteroidota > Ignavibacteria > Tepidaquicellales > OLB5 > DASXTZ01. Next base: position 4,906 of record DASXTZ010000450.1, on the reverse strand, counting down.
GATAAACTGGTATCCGCCTGAAACAGGTTCGGGAAGGTTTGGCAACTGGCTTGAAGAAAACCGCGACTGGGCGCTATCACGAGACAGGTACTGGGGAACGCCGCTGCCGATTTGGGCTTGCACATGCGAAGAGGGTGCCTGTGCATGTGAGCAAAAGTATATAGTAATAGGTTCGATTGCAGAGCTTAAAGAAAAAGCTGTCAACTTTAAAGAAGTTTTCCCTATGGATGAGTCGCTTGACCTGCATAAGCCGTATATAGACAGGATAAAAATTCTCTGCGAAAAAGGGAAGTGTGAAATGACACGCGTTGAGGAAGTTATAGACGCATGGTACGATTCAGGCTCAATGCCATTTGCGCAGTTTCATTATATGGGTAATGATACGACGCCTGAAGGTAAATTATTCCGTGCAAACTATCCCGCTGATTTCATAGCGGAGGGAATCGACCAGACCAGGGGATGGTTTTATTCGCTGCATGCTATCGGAACTTTCTTATTTAATGAAAAGGCTTACAAAAACCTGATAGTGAATGACCTTATACTTGATAAGACCGGGCAGAAAATGTCTAAGCACATTGGTAATATTATTGATCCGTTTGAAATCATGGAAAAGTATGGTGCTGATATTACGAGATGGTATCTTATGAGTTCATCTCCGCCATGGCGGCCCAAGATGTTCAACGAAGATGACCTTGTTGAAGTGCGGAATAAATTTTTTGACACATTGATTAATACATACAGATTTTTTGTATTATATTGCAACCTGCAAAATGTAAAAAGGGAAGAATTGACTGTAAATCCTATTGCATATAAAAGGCCCGAAATCGATAGGTGGATAATTTCAGCATTAAACACACTAAAAAAGAAATATATTGAGTTAATGGACGGGTACGATATAACCCGCGCAGCAAGAGCTATAAATGATTTTACAATTGACGATCTTTCAAACTGGTATGTGAGAAGAAACAGGAGAAGGTTCAGAAATCCCGAAGGAGAAATCGACAGGCTTTCAGCATACCAGACATTGTATGAGGTTCTTGCTGAAATACTGAAGATGGTTTCGCCGATTTCGCCGTTTCTTTCCGAAAAGCTGTTCAAAGAGCTGACAGGAGAAGAATCGGTTCATCTTGCTCACGTTGAGCCGCCTGATGAAAACCAAATCGATGCAAAGCTTGAAAATGAGATGAAAATTGCGGAGCGAATCGTTTATCTTGTACGTTCGATGAGGGTGCAGTTTAACCTAAAAACGCGCCAGCCGCTAAAACAAATGCTTGTTGCTGTGTCAAATGACAGAGATCATGCTTCAATTGAGAAGATGAAAGATGTAATCTTAGAGGAAGTGAATATAAAAGAGCTTAATTTTGTTGACCGTAACAGCAGCTTAATCAAGCGCAAGGCAAAGCTTAATTTTAAAACGGCGGGACCGAAATTCGGCAAGGATATTAAAAAAGTCCAGCAGGTGGTTAACGATCTTACTCCGGCTCAGGTCAATGAGCTTGCCTCGGGAAGCTCTATCACAGCTGACGGATTTCTTATAACACCAGAAGATGTTGCCATATTCACCGAGAATATCGAAGGGTGGGTGGTTGAATCGCAGAATAATCTCACCGTGGCGCTTGATACAAAGCTTGACCAGGAGCTTGTAAACGAAGGCATCGCAAGGGAATTTATAAGCAAGGTTCAGAACATACGAAAAGAAAGAAGCATGGATGTTAATGACAAGATAAAGATCAGGTTTACGGCCGACCAGGAGCTTTTAAACGCAATTTTAAATAAACAAAAATATATAACAGAACAAACTATGGCTGTTGAGCTTAATACAACATCCCCTCTGCCGCCTTCAAAGGGAGATGATGGGAAGCTTAACGGTTTTGAAGAAGTTAACATTAACGGTAGGATCTGCAAGGTTTCTATCGAAAAAGTCTAACCGAAACAGAGGGAATCATTTATGGCAGCAGTAAAAACTAAAAATAAAAAGAAACTGGTTCTGAAGAAAAAAACAGGCTCACCCGGCAGCAATGGCGTTAAAAAAGGAACCGCTAAAGCTAAAAAGGTTGTTAATAAAATTGGCAAATCAACTGGTTTGGCCGCTAAGGCTAAGGCCGCAAGGATTTCAAAGAAACCGATTAAGACATACCTGACCGATAGGGAACTGGCATATTTTAAGGAATTAATAATGGAACAGAAGACCGAGATCCTTGAAAATGCAAGAAGGCTGAGGGAATCTTTGGTAGACCATAACACTGGCGAATATGTTGGAGATAACTCAACTTTTTCCGTGCATATGGCAGAGCAGGGGTCGGACGAGATGGAACGGGAAAAGAACTACATGTTTGTACAGCGTGATGAAAAATATCTCGGCTATCTTGAAGATGCACTGGAGAAGATTGCTAACAAAACGTACGGACTTTGTGTTGATTGCATGGCTGAGCCAAAAAATTTATGCAAAACCTGTCCTTTCATTCCAAAGGAAAGGCTCGAAGTAGTTCCTGTAACAATGCATTGCCTTGAATGCAAATTAGAGAAGTCATCTTAAAAGATTATATAATGTGTTCCCGCGCAGGCGGGAATCAAATCAGTTTATAAATATTGTTTACTTTACGTGCAGTCGCAAGTTTTTAATGAGTATTAAGAGTAATAATTAAGTTTTTCAAGAAAAATATTTGAGAGTATTAATAGTCACTTTTTTTGTTGTAATAGCTGACCAGATTACCAAGTTTCTGGTCAAAGGGTTAAGGGTTGAAAGCCTTGGCATTAATTTTCCCGGAATGGGATACGGCACCTCGAAGCCGCTGTTAGGTGATTATATCAGGCTGACTTTCATCGAAAACCCGGGCATGGCGTTCGGTATCGATGTCGGCCCGAAGATGTTCCTTACGATATTTACAATTGCCGCTTCCCTGCTTATACTGTATTACATTTTTAAGCACAGAAACGATACAATACTTTTAAGGCTAGCCCTGGCATTTATCCTGGCGGGCGCATTAGGCAATTTAATAGATAGAACCTTCTACGGGCTGATTTACTCATATGCTCCGCTGTTTCACGGCAAGGTCGTTGATTTTGTGCAGGTGGAGTTCTGGGATTTTACTTTTTTAGGCAGAACATATACAACGTGGCCGATATTTAATATCGCCGATGTAGCCGTGTCGATGGGGTTCTTCATTATACTGGTTTTCCACAATAAGATATTTAAGCATTCCAATGAGCCGGTTATGCCGCCCGATGAAACTCATGGCCGGGAAATGTCATTTGAAGAAGGGCAGCTTGTATCTCCAAATGGTGATTTACCCGCCAGTGTTGAAGTTGATAAAAAAGAGAAATAATTATTATTATCATTCCCTCGTAGACGAAAATCCATTATATATCAGGCCTCCCAATGCTGCTGCTCTAACCATCTAAAATCATTGTAAAATCTAAAATATCGTTATAATTTTCATATATAATATTAATGAAAAATTTTTATAATAATTGGTTCCCGCTTTTGCGGGAGTGCGGCACGTGAAGATTCAGCGTAAAATGATGCTAGAGATCCCTAAAGGACAGACAGCAAAAATCCGGATAGACAAGTATCTTGCAACGCACGTCGAAAACTCCTCACGCACAAAAGTTAAAGAGGTTATAACCGAGGGCGGCGTCCTTGTCAACGGGAAAAAGATAAAGGCTAATTATATAATCCAGCCGAATGATGTAATCGATATAACGCTCCCCGATGCGCCCGAACGGGTTGATGTTGTCCCCGAAAATATTCCTCTTGATATAATGTTCGAAGACGAGTACCTGATGATAATCAATAAACCGGCGGGAATGGTGACGCACCCCGCTTACAAAAATTATTCCGGTACGCTTGTTAATGCGCTGTTGTATCATGTCGGGAATAAATTGCTGCCCACTGCCGACGGCGATGAGGAAGCGGGACTTGAGCGCGCGGGAATTGTCCACCGCCTCGACAAGCTGACATCGGGGATAATTGTCGCTGCTAAGGATGAGGTTACCCAGCGCAAGCTTTCAATGCTTTTTTCTAGGCATGAAATTGAGCGTGAATACTGGGCGCTGGTCTGGGGACTCTTTAAGCAGAAAAAAGGGATAATAGAAAAGGCGCTTGGCAGGGACCCGCGCGACCGCAGATTTTTTGCAGTTGTCAAGGAAGGGAAACACTCCGTTACCGAATATGAAGTGATTAAGGAATATGATTTTTTAAGTCTTATAAAATTAAAGCTTCATACGGGAAGGACGCACCAGATACGAGTGCACATGTTCTCGATAGGGCACCCGGTATTTGGAGACCCGATATATGAGGGCAGGAAGGCGCATGGTATACAGCTTACAACTAACCTTAAACAGCGGATAAAAAACCTGCTTGACACAATGCCCCGCCAGGCACTGCACGCTAAAGTGTTAGGCTTCACTCACCCAATTACTGTCGAGAAGCTGAGATTTGAGAGTGAGCTGCCGGAGGATATGAATGCGGTGATAGAAAAATTATAGATTAGTCAGAAAAATTGAAGGAAAAATTTGTTAAGAACGGTGAGGTAGAAGTACAGTATTTAGCAGTAAATTATTCTCCCGCTGAAACGCCGTTAATTATTATTCCCGGAGCAATTGTTGGGGCCGATGATTTCTACAATGATATCAAAGAGTATGCAGATTTTTATTATATCATTATAAGTTTACGTGGCAGAGGGAAAAGCAGCAGCCCGATTTCAGGATATACAAAAGATGATCACATCTCTGACATTGATGCAGTTATTAAAAACGAATTCCTGGATAACTTTTATATATTGGGACATTCGTTCGGTGCGTCTGTTGCATCGTATTATTCAATAAAAAATAGTGAAAAAATATCAGGGCTTATTATAGCAGATTTTCCTCCGGTGTATCCGGCGTATTCAGAAGACTGGGCCGG